>NZ_JBASXC010000085.1:0-4047 GCF_049276775.1 Rhodoluna sp. | reverse complement strand
CTTTCGTCGATCGCCCCAGATGACCAGGGCAACGCCAGCAATCACGAACGGGGCGGCCAGCACGCTGATCACATCGGGGAAGACACCCAGAATCACAATTGACAGAACCATAGCGACGATCGAGTTGGTAAATGCGTAAGTAGACGCGACCGAAACAGAGGTAAGCTCGGTGACCCGATGGAAAAAGGATGAGCAGTGCAACTAGCACTGTGATGAATACGCCGTCGAGACGTCCAAGGCAAAGTACAGTGCCACCCCACGCGGTCAGTGATTTCTAGGTGGTTCATAGGAATCAGAATTGCGGGAGCTGCTGACAGTCCATGAGCACCACGATACAGACGCAGCGCCGTTTCGATTCGTGTTGATCTGATCCCTATCTCCGCGGCGAAACCGACATTCAGGTAAACGCCTGATGCATGCGTACCACCTGTGCGATAGTCAGTTGTCTTGTATGGACCTATTTCCCTGTGGGACGTATTCGAAGGACAATCAAGATGGCGATGGACCTAGTTGAATATTGTTTTGAAATGCAGTGGTCCGATGGCCTGCCGGTCGTCCCACCTACCCGACATCGGGTGGAGGAGATGTTGGGCTCCCTCTTGGATTCAAAGGACTACGTTGTTGCCACGATGCAACCGTCGGGTGCGCGTGCCACGAGAGAACTAATTGCGGCCAATGCAGTTATGGCTGGATGTGCCTCTGCCTATTTCCCCGTGGTTGAAGCAGCAATTGAGGCGATTTCGGACCCAGGCTTTAACTTGGATCGAGTAGCTACGACCGCAAGCAGCCAAGTGCCGATTTTCGTTGTCAATGGCCCGCTAGCAAGTGAGGTGGGCCTGGAGGGTGCTTGGGAAGTTCTCAGCGGATCGAGCAGATCTAGCGCAACGATTGGTAGAGCAGCCATGCTCTGTCTGCGCAACATCGCGAGCCATACGTCGGGCGGCATGCCTCACTCAACCATTGGAAGCCCGATGTCGCGGGGTCTGTGCTTCACCGAAAATATCATCGATAGTCCATGGGGTTCTTGGCACATTTCAGAAGGGTTTGATGCTGAGGAATCGTGGGTGAGTGCGTTTGCGGCCGACCCGCCTGTGGTGCTCACTGAGATGGGGGACACGAGGCCGGAATCAATCATTGAAACGGTCGCCGAGGGCATCGCCTTGGCTGGTACATATAACGCATTCTTTCGATCAGATCTTTGGCTCTTCTTGTCTCCCCAGCACGCTTCGGTTTTCGATGAAGCTGGATGGAACAGGGATGACGTTGTGAGCGCTTTAGTCGAAAGTTCAGCAAGAAATCCTCAGGATTTGGTGGGTCGGGGCTTGTACGGTTACGTGGATCAACTTCGTCCTCCTGTTTGGCTCGAGCAAAGCGCGCGAGTAACGATGGTTGATCGTCATGACAGGGTGAAGATCTTTGTTGCAGGCGGCCAGTTCGGCGGCTATACCGCTGTCTTCTTTGGTCAGGGTGAAACGATCACGAAAAGAGTGCGGAGAGTTCAGCCAAATGGATCCTGAAGTGGAGCTGGTTAACCCGACTGCCAGGGTATTCACTTACCGTGACCTTGCTCCTAGGGTTCCGGCACATCGTCAATTGCAGATAGCGCTAGTTGATGGCACTTTGAATAAGTCGAGCTTGTGGGGCCAGGGAATGCTTGACGCGGCGGAGAACTCACTATCAAACCGCGCCCCGCTTGCTGTGTTCCGGCGAATTGACCTGAATCCACTTGACAATCCACAACCTGATCTTTGGGTAGCTGCAACGTTAGGTGGAAGCCAGATCATGATAGTGGCCGCTGGCGACTGCATAACCTGTACAACAAGAGGAGTCAGGGATGCTGTGTATGCGAATGATGTTGGGATACTCGCAGTTTGTTTAGTGACAGGGGCGGTAGCAGAGATCGCAATAGCGGTTGCAACTCGTTACGGTCTCCCAGACCTACCCGTGGTTGCTATCAGGACTAGTCTCTTCGGGAAATCACGTGACGAGGTTGCGTCGACTGCCGCGGAAGAAATTGGTTCTCTCGTTGATCAAGTTTTTACCTGAGAGCGCTCGCATACTTCTCGAACGATAGATCGCTGGGAGAACGTGTGGCCGTTGGCTTGCGACACGGCTGATTCGCATCAAGTTCGACGGGCGTTCTCAGCCCGGCTGACCTGACCCCTGCTGGTTATCCAGTTGCTTTGTGCGGGCACGGTTACCTGAACGAGCCCGCCGTCATCCTCGGTATGGATATCGACGGTTACATGCCCTGCCGTGACTGGAAGGTCATGTGGTCAATCACAAGCGCGTGCAACGCCTCTGCCGCGATGAGGGCCTACGGGTAAGGATTTCCAGGCGTAAGCGTGCCCGCGTGTGGGCGCCACCGGGTCAGTGTTCGTCGTACTAGGCGCGCCCTGGCAGAACGCGTTTGTGGAGTCGTTCAACGGCAAGCTCCCCGACGAACTCCTGTCCACTGGTTCACTAAGCGGGGGCAGGTCAGCGCCAAGCGAGATTTCAAAAACCCGTTGACAGCGATTTGGTGCTCCTGTACGTTGCTAAAAATGTAGTACGTATTAGCCAGGAGCAGTTTTTGCTGACGGATACTAAACAGCCAAATGTCATGTAGTCCGATACGTGGCAGCGGTCAACCGGGAGGATCTGGTTCGTGAAGCGTTTACTTGACAGCAAGTTTCGTGTAGGAGTTTCCCTAGTCGCAGTAGGTTTCCTTCTTGCGGCCTGTTCAGGTGGTTCATCATCTGGAGAAACAACATCATCCGAAGAAACAACTGGAGCAGAGTCGCCTACTGTGGCTCCAGGGGGCCAAACATTTGTCTACGCAGCTGCAGGTGTTCCTGAGTCCTTAGATGTGTGGGCAACGTATCAAGGAGATTCAAGTCGAACGCAAATGTACGAGTGGGGTTCAAAGCTGGTCTACTACGACGCATCCGATTTGGCTGGCAACGGCTGCGAGCAACTGGCCACGACTGAAAACGTGAGGCCTGGACTTGCCGAGTCATGGGCAATTGGAGCGGATGGAACTCTCACATTCACCCTACGACAGGGGGTTACCAGCGGTGCCGGGAACGTAATGACTGCAGACGACGTGGTTAAGAGTTGGAATAGAGCTGTAGAAAAATCCGGCGTCGTGCGATTCTTGGCCAACACCGTCGCAAAATTCAAGGAGGAAGCCCCGTTCGTTAAGGTTGACGATCAGACTGTTCAAGTCAATGTCATCCGTCCGACCGCCCTTGACGTTTCTCTTTTTTCCTACCCAATGTTTGGAGTTCTTGATTGGACCGAGATCGAGGCCAAAGCAGGTGGCGATGTCGATGCGTGGTTGACAACCAACACTGCCAACTTTGGTCCATGGGTCCTCGAGAGCTTTGCACCAGGAGAAGAGACGGTATACGAGGAGAATCCGAACTATTGGGATGCTGATCGACGCGGTAACTTTGATCGCATGGTGATTCGCAATGTGTCGGAGGCGTCAATTCGATCGCAATTAATTTCAACTGGTGAAGTCAATTTCGCGGAACGCCTCTCATTCCAAGAATACAGCCAGTTGGAGAGCGCTGAATCAGTCGAGATCTACAACTGCGTTTCAGCTAACCGAGACATGCTCATGTTGAACTCAAGTTTCGCGGCCTTTGATGATCCTGAGGTACGGAAGGCAATTTCCTTGGGAATCAATCGCGAGGCTCTAGTCCAGGGTGTCTATCTAGGTTTTGCTACACCATCGACAACAGGGCTGGGGTCTGTCTACTTGGAGAACTCCGACGGTCTTCTTGAATTTGGTTACGATCCCGACTTGGCACGACAAATCCTGGCGGACAAAGGCGTTTCAGACTTGGCATTTACGATTACTGCGAGTCCGACACGTCCAGGTGCCCATGCTGAGTCCATCGCGGTCCAGATACAGGCCTTCATGAGCGACATTGGTGTAACCACCGATATCAATATTGTCCCGGGTGGTACAGAATTCTCAGATTTGTTCTTTGCTGGTGAATATGAGTCGCTAGTTTATCTGGAGCCGCCGGCACTAGCCGATCCGCTGTATTCTGCGGG
>NZ_JBASXC010000084.1:0-2709 GCF_049276775.1 Rhodoluna sp. | reverse complement strand
CTGTGGTGATGGCGGAGGCTGCCTACCAAGCACACGGTCTTCACTATCGATATATAAACTGCGAGGTGGAGCCCGAATCTTTGGGGCAAGCGGTTGAGGGTGCCAGGGCGATGAACTGGAAAGGTTTTCACTGTTCCATCCCTCACAAGACCGAGGTAATCAAATTCCTTGACGAACTTGGAGAATCAGCCCGCGTTATTGGAGCGGTGAACTGTGTTGTGAACCGTGACGGCAAATTAGTCGGTGAGAACACCGATGGCAAAGGTTTCGTTAAGGCCTTCGAAGAGGTCCGAAGCGCTGCCGGTGAAACGGTTGTCTTGCTCGGAGCTGGAGGAGCGGCAAGAGCTATTGCCGTTGAGCTAGCTCTGGCGGGGGCAAAAAAGATCTACATCCTGAATCGAACTGTTGAGCGTGGCCAGATCTTGACTGATTTACTAAATGAGAACACTCCGGCTACAGCCGAATTCATTGAGTGGAACAAGACATTTGTTATCCCCAAGGACGCCACAGCCGTTATCAACTCAACATCTATAGGTATGGCTGGAATAGGTGATTTGCAGGACATTGATTACGACTCAATTAACGACACCATGTTGGTGGCGGATGTAATCATCAACCCACCAAGTACGCCTTTTCTGGAAGAGGCAGCCAAGCGTGGTGCACACACTCTGAACGGCCATGGCATGGTTGTCTACCAGGCGGTAGTTGGAATCAAATACTGGACCGGGGCCGATGTTGACCCTGAGATCCTAAGAGCCCAGCTCGTAGCTGTCCTCTAGCCTTTTGTCTACCCTTTTATCTAGCCGTTGGGTAAAACTACCGGCTTCATGGCACCCGGTAGTTTTGGCGCGTTCAGCGCCTGTTCAACCTGATCTAGGGTGAAGCGGTGCGTCACGAGAGAATCCAGGTCCACTTTGCCCGAGGAAACTAGCTCAATGGCGGTTGGCCAGGTGTTGGTGTATCTAAAGATTCCAGTCACCCAGATTTCACGGGACTGGATGTAGTCCACGGGGAGTAGGACATCGTCGTCTCCCATGCCTACAAGAATTACTCGACCGTTGGGACCCACGGCCTTGATTCCGTCGTAGACGGCTTTCCCAACTCCGGTGGCATCAATGAAGACATCGACATCCAGTCCACTGAGGGATTCCTTGGTTGGATCGATGGCTCGGCTGGCGCCGTGCGAGAGAGCAAAAGTTCTCCGAGACTCTACTGTGTCAGTGATTATTACTTCGCTGGCTCCAAAGGCCTTTGCGGTCTGGGCGACAATGACACCTATTGGTCCAGCTCCCGCCACTAGTACTCTGCTCCCGACAGATATCTGCGCCCGCTGGCAACTCCAGATGGCAACCGAAAGTGGCTCCATGAGTGCGCCGGCTTCAAAGCTCACGTTATCCGGTAGGTCAAAAGCAAAATCGTCCTGGATGGTGACGTACTCGGTGAAAGCTCCGTTCACGTGGGGGACTGCATAAAAGATAATTTCAGGGCAGAGGTTGTATCTGCCAGCACGGCACTGGGTGCATGTTCTGCACGGGCGCTGGGGTTCAATGGCGACGCGCTTACCGATTCGGGATGGGTCAACATCTTTTCCAACGGCTGTGATTGTTCCCGAGAGCTCGTGACCCAACACAAAGGGCTGGTTCATGATCATGGTTCCGATGTTGCCATGAGCGTAGAAGTGAACATCGCTACCGCAGACACCCACCGCTGCAACTTTTACCAGCACCTGGTCATGATCTGGCGTGGGGGCGTCGATGTCTCTCATCTCGATGACGCCTGGCTCAATAAGGAATGATGCTTTCAAGATGAACTCCTGTGCCTATAATTTGGGATAAACCTGATTAGGTAAACATAGAGGAAAAGCAATGGAGCTGCAACGTCAAGTTTTTGTGGTGGGGTCAATCAATATCGATTGCACCATCAACGTTAGGAACCTTCCAAACCCCGGTGAAACCATTCACGGCACCGATGCAATTTACCTTCCCGGTGGCAAGGGCGGCAACCAGGCGGTTGCCGCATCGAGGTCAGACTCCGCTGTGAAAATGATTGGCGCCGTTGGTAAAGACGGCTACGGAGACCAGGCCCTTAGTTCGCTTGAGTACTTTGGGGTGGACACCTCAGGAGTTCTCAGAAAAGACGTTCCAACTGGAGTCGCTTTCATTCTGGTTGAAGAATCTGGGGAGAACACCATCATCAGTACCGCGGGGGCCAATGCTCTCGTGTCTCCAGAAGACATCAAGACCCAGCTTGAAGGTCTTGCCCTAGATTCAGCGCCGGTGGTTTTGGCCCAACTTGAACTTCCGCTGGAAAGCGTCGAGGCAACGGCTTCATTGACAAGCGCCGTTAAGGGTCGCTTCATCCTGAACTTGGCACCAGCCAGAAAAATTTCAGAGGATCTTCTTGCTGTTTGCGACCCGATTGTGGTGAACGAGACCGAGGCCGCTTTACTTCTGGGTCGGGAAATTACCAGCACCGAAGAAGCTCTTACCGCAGTCACAGAACTTGCCAAGGTTTCAAAGTCGGCCGTTATCACCCTAGGCGGCGATGGGGCGGTGCTTGCTGAAAGCTCCACGGAAGGAAAGTCAATCCACCTACCGGCTGAAAAAGTGAAGCCCGTGGACACCACCGGTGCCGGGGATGCTTTCCTTGGAGCGCTTACCGTTGCCCTAAGTCACAACAAGAGTCTCAAGGCGGCGGTTGAGGATGGGT
>NZ_JBASXC010000083.1:0-2844 GCF_049276775.1 Rhodoluna sp. | reverse complement strand
GAGTGGGGCTGTTTGCGAGCGCTCTTTTTCTCGAGCCTTCACTGAAGCTTGAAACCAGAACACGTTCCGCCGCACCCGATTCCAAAATCGTCGTGATTCCAACTTGCTCACCTCGGGAAGTTTTTATGTCCAAATTGAACTTGGCGTCGGGGAATTTACTAAGTGCCTCCGACAGGGTTGGAATTTGACCTTGGAGGGGAAGGCGCACCGTTTTCACCTCCGAGAGGGTTAGATCAGAGATCAGGGTCTTTTTGCCCAAAAGTCTCTTTAGGTCCTCGTCGTGGAACAGCACGGGCACGCCGTCCTTGGTCACCTGAATATCGGATTCGAGATAATCCGCGCCAGCTTCCAAGGCGAGCTCGAAAGCGGTGAGGGTATTCTCATCGGCAACCTGAGTATTGCCCTGGAAGGTAAGACCACGATGGGCAAAAATACGGGGCCTGGTCTCAGGGTGAGTTCCTAAATAGCCAGTAGTCTTCATGGGTGCTCCCTGATTCCAACCGTAGCTTGCCCAAGCGGCTAGTGATTCTCATTTTTGGACTATTTGTCTACGGGCTGGGTGTTGCGATGACCGTGCAGGCAAGTCTTGGCATCGCCCCCTGGGACGTCTTCGCCCAGGGCATTTCCGTCCAAACCGGATTGACCTTTGGTGTTTCAACCGTGGTTGTCAGCGCACTGGTGCTGTTAGCTTGGATCCCTTTGAAGGTAAAACCCGGCATTGGAACCGTTGCCAACGCAATCTTGATCGGTCTTTTCGCAGACTTCTGGCTACTGGTGCTGCCTGATTTTGAGCTTTATTGGCAACAGCTGATCATGTTCTTGATCGGAGTAGTCATTGTTGCGATCGCAACCGGTTTATACATCAGCTCGCAGCTTGGATCGGGTCCCAGGGATGGGCTAATGCAGGGGACAGCCAACGCTTTGGATAAGCCGTTTTGGCTTGTTCGAACCGCCTACGAGGGCACCGTTTTGACCATTGGCTGGCTCATGGGCGGCCAAGTGCGTGAGGGAACCTTGATATTTGCCCTCAGTATTGGCTACCTGGTCCAGCTATCCCTGAAATTCTTCAAAATCCCCAAGGGTTAGCGGTTTTGGGCCTTATCAGACACCGTGAAACCGCTCGAATCGCGCTCAAGGCCGACTCGGGGCGGTTCTTATTGATGTTTTCCCACTGGAGCCCCGAAAGTGGCCTGGAGCCGCGCTGGGTGAGCCCTGGAGGCGGAATCGAGCCCGATGAAGACCTCTTGCTAGCGGCCTCCAGGGAGCTTCTGGAGGAGACCGGATTGGCTATCAGCCCGGCCGATTTTGGACCAAAAGTTGCCGAGATTGAGTTCCGACAGGACTGGAAAAATGGCAATTACGAGACAGGTGTGGCTCATTTTTTTAAATTACAAGTTCGAAAAGAATTCGGAATTGATCGCACGTTTTGGACTCCAGAGGAACACCGGGACATTCTGGACGTGCGCTGGTGGGACATTGAATCGTTACGAGCATCTGGGGAGCCTGTGGGCCCGCCGGGGCTAGCGGAACTACTGGTGGGACTGGGCTAGTTCAGATGCGTAAGCCGATAATGTACATTATGTCAAGTAAAGGATTATTGGGCCTTGGGGCCACTTCCCCCTGCGGCGTAATCTTCTCTACTTTTGAGTGGCGCTAACCCATTGCTCGAGCTTGTTGGCTCCAGCGCCCGAATCCAGTGCAGTTGTCACCAGCTGAATTGCCGATTCGAACTGATTTCTTAGGCTTGCGCCGCTGAGCTGAGGGTTTTTGGCCGCCTGATAGGCCACCACTCCCCCTGCGGCGTTCAAAATTACAATATCTCTGACCGCTCCCAGCTGGTTTTGAGTAATTCCGGCGAATAGATCCCTTGCTACCTGGGCATTGTGCTGGGCATTGCCGCCCAGCAGGGCGTCCTGAGAGACAGTTGCGATCCCAAAATCGGCTGGATCGAGCTCGTGTTGCTGAACCCCTTCCGGGGTGACGGTCCAAACGGTGCTGGTTGTGGTGGTGGTTAGCTCGTCGAGACCATCATCACCCCTAAAAACGAGGCCAAAACGGCCTCTTTCGGCTAATTCTTGGGCCATTAGGGGTGCAATTTGGAGGTTTGCCACCCCCAGCGAAGTCGCTATTGGCTGTGCCGGGTTTGCCAAGGGACCTAAGAAATTGAAGGTGGTTGGCACCCCCAGCTGTTTTCTAATCGGTGCCACGTGCCTCATGGCCGGGTGAAAAACCGGGGCGAAGAAAAACGTAATGCCAATCTCTCTAAAAACGTCGGCCACCCGCTGCGGTGACAAATCCAACTTGATTCCGAGCACCTCAAGCATCTCCGATGAGCCGGTTTTTCCCGATGCGGATTTTGAGCCATGTTTTAGCACTGGAACCCCAGCAGCCGAAGCCAAAATTGAGGCCATGCTGGAGACGTTGACGGTGCCAACCAAATCTCCACCGGTTCCAACGATGTCCAGAGCGTCGTTGCCGGTGTCCAAAAGCACGGAATGTTTCAGCATGACATCCACCAGACCGGCAAGCTCCGAGACAGTTTCTCCTTTGGAGCGCAGAGCCAACATGAATGCGGCGATTTCCGCATCGCTGGAATCGCCGGCCATGATTTGTGTCATCGCCCAGGTTGCCTCAGTGCGATCCAAGTCTTGTTTTGCAATTAGCTTGGCAAGGATTTTTGGCCAACTGATTTGAGAATTCATATCCCAAATCTTAGCGATGAATATTTGTGCGAACCGAGGTCAATTTGCCTATTTGACGCGGATTCTCGGGTTATCATTAAGGCATGACTTCAACACCTCTAGTTCAAAACAGCGCAATTGCTATCAATCGGCCAAGCGCGAC
>NZ_JBASXC010000082.1:0-17444 GCF_049276775.1 Rhodoluna sp. | reverse complement strand
CTCTTTGCCCATCTTGCTATTTCAGAGAAAATTCAGCATCCAAGCCTTGATAACAATGTTCACGGGAGCAAGCTTTTATAACCCCACATCTCGCGCTTTCTCAACCGAGCTGCTTGCCACGGACGGACTCGTTGGGGCTTTCGATACCGCCGATCAAGAAATAGACCTGGGCCCTGGATTCGTTTTCCCCGCTTTTCGAGATGGTCACGCTCATCCCCTTTTTGCAGGACGCGAGGCAATGGGTCCTGTTGTCACGAAAGCTAGGTCAATTGCGGAAGTACAGCAGATCCTTCGGCAATACCGTGAAGCTAACCCGAACCAGGTCTGGATTGAAGGCGGGGCGTACGATCGCTCGATTGTTGAAGGGGGACTTTTTCTAGCCAGCTGGATTGATGAGGCCATCCTGGATGTGCCGGTGGTTTTGCACGCTAGCGATCACCACACCATTTGGGTAAACACTAAAGCGCTTGAACTTATCCCCTCGCCAGTTCCGGAGATTGTCTCTGGCTCAATTGACCTAGACAGCTTCGGGGTTCCCCAAGGAGTTTTGCGCGAACCCGAAGCAATGACGCTTGTTCTCGATAAGGCTCCAGCCAGAACCCTCGAGGCTGAGACAGCCGCACTCACCTGGGCTGACGAGGTACTCGCAGGGTTTGGGATTGTCGAGGCCCAGGATGCCTGGATAACCCCCGGAATGACTGAGGTTTATCTGGCAGCTTCTTCACAGAACCTGCTGCTTTTGGATTACAACATCGCCTTCAAGATTGAGCCCCACGATTGGAAGAAGTCAATTGAATTCGCCAAGGCGGATCGCGAGAAGGTTCGTGAGCTAAACCATCAAGGCTTGCGCGCAGAAACCGTAAAGCTTTTTGCAGACGGAGTCTTTGGATCAGGAACTGCCTCGGTGCTTGAGCCCTACCTCGATGATCACACGAATCACGGCGAGCCACTCTGGAGTGACGAAGATATGAGAGCAGCTTGCCTGGCTGCAGCAGAGCTTGGCTTTCAGCTTCACATCCACGCCATCGGTGATTCCGGAGTAAGGCAAGCACTTGACGCTATCGAGCACGTCCAGTCGATCTGCGGCAAGCCTTTGCTTCCTAGCGTTATCGCTCACGTTGAACTAATCAACAGCCAAGATATTCCTCGCTTTGCAACTTTGGGGGTTATTGCAAACATGCAGCCGCTCTGGGCTCAGGCCGATGGCATGCTGCTGAGCTGTGTGCCAAGACTGGGGCAAGCTCGGATCGATCAGATGTATCGCATGCGCGACCTAATCGACTCGGGGACAACAATTTCATTTGGCTCAGATTGGCCGGTTTCGAGCTCAAATCCCATTCTTGGAATCGCCACTGCCGTTACCAGACAAACAGCGGAACTTGAGCCAGCAGGCGGCTGGGTTCCCGCTCAGGCTATAAGCGTGGCTGAGGCGTTGAGATGTTACAGTAGCCAGGTGAGCTTTCAGCTCACTGGCAAGCATCCAAACGCCCTTGACGATGGTGAGCCTTGCGATTTCGTAGTTCTTGACAGAAATCCTTTCGAGACCGAGGCTCAAGATTTCAGAAACATAAAAGTTTTGGCCACCTACAAACTGGGCAAAAAAATCTATTGACCTACTTTTTGTGTCTCTAGATTACTTCTAAAGATGAAAAATTACTCATGATAATCTCTTCATACAAAGAGCGCTCGAAAAAAGTCTGGAAAAAATGAACCTTATTGACATCGGTTTGGTTATTGCCGGCTTGGCTCTTCTGATTGCAGGTGGCGAGGCCTTGGTCCGCGGAGCGGGAACCCTAGCCTCCCGAGCGGGCATCTCTCCACTAGTTATAGGCCTAGTGGTGGTTTCGGCGGCGACCTCCGCGCCAGAACTTGCCGTCACTGTCGATGCCGTCATTAGCGGCGAGCCAGACCTCGCGGTGGGCAATGTTATTGGAAGCAACATCGCAAATATCCTTCTCATTCTTGGGCTCTCTGCTGTTGTTAGCCCGTTGGTGATAAAGCGTCAACTAGTTCGCTTTGACATGCCGGTGATGGTTGGAATTGCGATTCTTTTTCTGCTGGTGAGTCTCGATGGTCGCATCAGCGTTTTCGATGGAATTCTTCTTTTTAGTTCCCTAGTGATTCACACAGCCATCAGTATTCGGATGGGCCGCACAGAGGTCCTATCCCCCGATGCCAAACCAGATACCATGCCCCTCAACAGCAAGCCAGTTTCACTCTGGTTGGCACTTCTGCTGCTGATTCTCGGTGTTGGGCTCTTGGTTTTGGGTGCCAGGTCATTAGTTTTGGGGGCGGTGAATATCGCAACTGCCCTGGGCATAAGCAGCCTCGTAATCGGACTTACGGTAATTGCGATTGGAACCTCTCTTCCAGAACTTGCAACTTCTTTGATTGCAATTCGACGCGGTGAGACTGACATGGCAGTTGGAAACGTTGTGGGAAGCAATATTTTCAACATGGGAATGGTTATTGGACTCCCAGCAATATTCTTTGCTGAAGGAATCCCGGTTGCACCTGCGGCGATTTCAATTGATCTCCCCCTGATGCTCGCAGCAGCAGTTGCTCTCTTACCAATAGCCTTTACGGGCTTCATAGTGGCGCGTTGGGAGGGTGGGCTGTTCGTAGTTTTGTACGTTGCCTACACCCTGTATCTGGTGCTTGACTCAACCGGTCACGATGCGGCGGTCGGCTTCAGCACCATCATGCTTTGGTTTGTGCTCCCACTAGTTGCGATGACACTCGTGGCTGTCACATCGTATGAACTTGGGGTTATCAGGGGAAAGAAGAACCCAAAAGGATAGCCCTCCCTTCTCAGGTGACCCGTGTGGGGCGTGCGGGACTTGAACCCGCGACCGACGGATTATGAGTCCGCTGCTCTAACCAGCTGAGCTAACGCCCCTCCGCTACAAGAATACCCTCTCAGCGTTATCAGTCCTAGAATGGGAGGAAATCGAGGAACTGGGTCTTCACGTGAACTTATGGCTAACCATTGGGCTCTCGGCCCTAACAACACTGAGCGTTGCGATAGCAATCCTTTTCGGCATTTGGCTATTTGTGAAAATAGTGGGGAAAAGATTCATCTGGCTGAGTGATGCCTACACTCAGATTCGGCCTCGACTTCGGTTCTTTACTCTGAATCTTGCGGCCCTCATTACTATTTTGATAGTAAACACCCCTGACGATGGCTGGTGGCGAGCAGGATCGCAGTCACTGTTAATCCTTCTAATCCTCTCCGGAGGCTTTCTGATTCAAAAAGTTGTTGATTTCTCCGTACTTCGGGTCATCAAGCGCTTCGAGGACGGTGACCAGGCGGATGCTGAGGTTCGCAGAATCACAACCCAGTTCAGTATTCTCCGTAGACTCGCCAACGCTGCGATTGGAACCATAGCCGTAGGGTTGGCATTGTTTACCTTCCCGGCAGCTCAGGGAATTGGAGCGGGCTTACTTGCCTCTGCGGGAGTGCTCAGCGTGGTTGGAGCGCTTGCCGCCCAATCGGTTCTTGGGAATCTTTTCGCTGGCATTCAATTGGCCTTCAGCAACGCTATTCGAGTGGGCGATGTCGTTGTGGTGGAGGGAGAGTGGGGCAAGATTGGGGAAATTACCCTTTCCTACGTAGTGGTCTATATCTGGGACGAGCGGCGCCTGATTGTTCCATCGACTCACTTCACAAACAAGGCCTTTGAAACCTGGACGCGCAAGACCTCGAAGGTGCTAGGAACTGTCTTTCTAGATGTCGACTGGAGAGTTCCGATAGAAGAGGTACGAAATGAATTTGATACTTACCTGAGTAAAAATCCCCTTTGGGACGGTCGAGCCTCTAACGTTTTGGTGACAGATGCCAGTGGTGGCTTTGTGACGCTCCGTTTCCTTATTTCAGCGGCGGATTCCTCCAAGCAGTGGGACCTCAGATGTCAGGTTCGTGAGCACATGGTCACCTGGCTGCAAAAAACCCACCCAGAAGCTCTGCCGAAATCCAGGGTTGTGCTGGACCAGACTCGCGAGAATTAGAAACCTATCGGTTCTCTCGTCGAAGTCGCTCGGCGGCTTTCTTGACACCTCGTCTAACACGAATCTCAATACGCCTAGCAGCAAAAACCACGTCGTCTCGGACCTCCTCAATTCGTTCCAGAACTTCTTCCCGGGCGCCTTCGGCCCGTTCTCTGAATTCGGCTCCGGCCTCCTCGGCCTTAGCTCGAAGCTCGGCCGAACGCTTTCGAGCAAGCATGATCGACCGGCTTACGCGCTTAGATAGCTGGCCGATAGGCAGGCTGTAGGTGGCGAGATTGTCAGCCGACTCCACAGCGTGATTAATTTCACCGCGATACAGCCCCTCAAAGATTTTGATCGTGTTGTCAATATCGTGCGAATGAATTAGGTGAAGTGAATTTTCTGATAGTCGATCCAGCTCACTCTGGCTTGCCGTTAACACCTTGAGTAGTCGATCGGCAAAGGCCTCAACATCGTCGGGTGGGAACAGGTACCCGTTGTCACCATCGTGTACCAGGTGCGGAAGAGCCATGGCATCAGCGGCCACCACAGGTCGGCCGGAGGCCATAGCCTCCATAGTTGCTATCGACTGCAGTTCAGCGATTGAGGGCATCGCAAAAAGTGTGGCCCTCTCGTAAGCACCGGCAAGGTCTTTGTCTGAAATGTGACCTCGGAACTCAACGTTTTTGGCAATCCCGAGATCCACCGAAAGTTTCTCCAGGTAATCTCGCTCTCCCCCATCGCCTACTATTTCAACTTTTACATTTAGAGACTTTGGCAATAGGGCAACAGCTTTTAGGAGGTTATGAATATGCTTTTCATAATCCAACCGTCCCAAAAACAGAATTCTTGGCTCTTTATTCGAAGTCGGGGTTTGATTGGCAAACTTGGAAGCTTCGATACCGCAGGAAACCGCCAGCACACCGCTAAGCCCCGAGGCGGCCTCAAGTAAGTTTGCTGCTCTTCTGGTTGGCGTGGTGACAATATCGGCTTTACTAAGGACTCGTCCCGCGTCTTTCCAAGCTAAGTTCATGACCCACTGCTCGGCCCAGCGTGGGATTACCATCGAATACTTGATTAAGTTCTCCGGCATGATGTGGTTTGTTGCGATAACCCTTATGCCAAGTTCCCTAGCTGACTTGAGAACGAAGCGGCCGACAATCATGTGTGAGTTTATGTGCACAGCGTCCGGCTTGAACTTTTTTAGCAACCTATCGGCTTTGGACTTTAGCGTGAAGGGCCAGACGTACCTAAGGGTTTTGTGTTGGATTACTCGGTAGCTCTTGATCCGATGGACAGTCATGACCTGACCGTCGTGCACCTCCGTAAAGGTGCCAAAACTATCGTTGTGTGCGGGTGCAATAACGTGCACCTCGTTGCCTGATCGAACCAGGCCGGCAGCTAGTCGCTCGGCGAAGCGGGAGGCACCGTTGATGTCCGGCGGGAAGGTGTCACAGGCGATGACTATGCGTTGTGGCGCAGCGATAATCGATGTTTCGGTCATTTTTTGCCTTGTAGAGCTTTGGGGGAAGGAAGCTTTATCTAAAGTTTACCCGACTCGCCTCTGGCCCAGTTTTAGCTCGGGATGGACCTTAGAAAGAAGGTAGACACCGGCTATGGCAACCACACCCGAGACACAAAAGGCCACCACCGAGCCCCAGCTGGCATCCTGGGCCTCTCCGAGCACTCCAATAGCTATTCCAACTGCGACCATCGGGTCGATAACCGTGAGCCCCGCGATTACTAAATCGGGTGGACCCGAGGAGAAGGCATTTTGAACAAACCAGCCGCCGAGTAAGACAGCTCCGATCATGCAGACAAGAGCTAGCGCGGAAAGCAGGTCGTAGTCCATCTGGTAAAGCCGCTGAATAACCACCTTGGCGAGAGTTGCAACAAATCCATAGAGCACTCCCGCTCCGAGGATGTAGGTAAGCGCACGGGCTTTTTTACCAAAGGTGAAAAACAACACTCCGAATGCCGACAGGATTATTACTAGTAGCCCAAGAACCCGAAGCAAGTTAGCATCGGTTAGCTCGACTTGAGATGCCACCCTCGAAGCTGTCGCCACAAAGCCACCAACACCAAAGGTTGCTAGCGCTATAGCAAACGCGGTTCCTTTATTGATTGGGGTCTTGGTATAGCGGGCGTTCAATAAAGAGGTGATCACGAGCGCAATGGCACCAATAGGTTGAACGACAATTAGTGGAGCAAGCGTTAGTGCGGATAGTTGTAGCATCATGCCAAGGCCCAGCAACCCAAGACCCGAAATCCATCTCGGTCTTCTGAATAGCCTGGCGAGCTCTCTAACGGATAGAAAACCGCGCACCCTTGGAGCCTTTTCACGGCCCTTGGAGACGGCTTGATTTTGGAATTGTGCTCCAAAGGCTAGGGCTACTGCAGCCAATACTGCCAATAAAATGGCAAGTTCTCTTAGCTCTGGTCCCAAATCACTACCTCAATCAACAAATTCGAGCCTAGCTTGCGTTGGATGGGTCGTGGGTTTAGCCAAACGGCTAGATTTAAGGGGTGATTAGACCTATTCGCATCTACGGTGACCCCGTTTTACACCGATTAGCGGAAGAAGTCACCGATTTTGATGACAATCTTCGCCAGTTAGTTGCCGACATGTTCGAGACCATGGATGAGGCTCCGGGGGTGGGGTTAGCTGCTCCCCAGGTTGGAGTCTCACAGCGAGTGCTGGTCTACAGTTACCCAGATGATGAGGATAATCCAAGGCGCGGAGTGATTATCAACCCAAGATTTTCCCACACCCCCCTCCCTAATGGGGAGGTGCCTGAGGAACTAGATAGCGAGGGGTGCCTTTCGGTTCCCGGTGAGCGCTTTAGCCTTCGACGCGGTGAGCAAGCGGTAATAGAAGGTGTCGACCTTGAGCAAAAGCCGGTGCGGATTGAGGCAGAGGGCTGGTTCGCCAGAATTTTCCAACATGAGTTTGATCACTTGAATGGAATTACATACATCGACAAGTTGCCCTTTCAGGAAAGAACGGAAGCTTTTGAAATCATACGGGAGCGGGGATGGAATAAGCCGGGTGTTTCATGGATGCCCGGGATTGACAATTTAGAGGACTAGATCCACATTCGAATCAGCGCTGCAACTGTGGCCGCAGCTCCAACCACCACCACAAATGGCACACGGAGGTAAAACAAAACCCCGGCAACCAAAAGTGCTGGGACTCTGGCATCGAAGCTGATCCCCTCATTGGATCCGAAGGTCTGGATTCCAACCAGGGCGCCAAGTAGAGCAACGGTCAAAAGCGTTGCCAAGTCCTTAACTTTGGGACTCGATACAAAGCGCTCGGGAACTAAAAAGCCAAAAAGTTTCCACGAGTAAACCAGTGCGCTGGAGACAAGGACAGCAGCCCACAGAGTCATTTTTTACTCCGCATTCCATAGGCCCAAAACCCAAGAGCCAAAAATGCCGTTAGTAGAACCGGCAGCCCCGCGGGCAACACAATAGATAGCGACGCCGCTAAGAACGCCGACGCTACCGCCAGGAGCAACAGCCTGGATTGTCCAAGTCTCGGCCAAATTAGACCCAGGAATGCAGCGGCTGCGGCCGCGTCGAGGCCGAAGTCGCTCGGATCTCCGATCTGTGAACCCAGAAGAGCTCCGGCAAGGGTAAAGATATTCCAGAACACAAAAACTGCAATTCCGGTAAGCCAAAAACCCAGCCGCTCTTTTTCTCGATCCGGTTCTTGGGACAGCGAAACGGCGTTTGACTCATCAATGGTGAGCTGAGCCGCAAGTGGTCTGATCACAGAGCTGACCGAAAGAATCGGGTTCATACGTATTGCGTAAAATCCGTTTCTGACCCCGAGTAGCCATGCTGAGAGAATTGCCGGCACAACTCCGGCACCGGTTGCCACAACGCCGATAAAAGCGAATTGACTTCCGCCGCTAAACATCAAAAGACTCAAGGCCATTGTCTGCCAGACATCTAACCCGGCCGCGACCGACAGGGCGCCGAAGGAGATTCCGTATAAGCCGGTAGCGACACCAACGCCCAAAGATACTGCAGCTACGGACTGATGCTTATTAGACATTGAGAAGCCCCGTCCGCTCGGCTTTTATGACAAGCTCCGCTGCAGTCCTAACTGGAAGTCTGGAAACTAGGCCATCAAGATTCGACATTGAGAAGCCCTTAAGCTGATTTGGATTTGCCTTGATCCAAACCGAACGCAGTCTTCTGAGATTACTCGCCAGCTTTTCTGGAAGCTGCTCGATAAGTTTTACCAGGTCAAGATCCAGCTTGCGCTTTATCTCTTGAGCTGAAATCAATGCGTGGAGTGTGTCCAGCGAAACCCCAGACTCCCCCGCCCTTACCTGCTCTATTGCCTCCAAAAGCGCCTCAGGTCCATTCTCGATTGAAATCACGTGGTTGACGCCTATTTCAAGGGCGGAAAGTGTCAGCGCGGGCTGATTGAATGCTGCCGTTATAAGACAACCTGGCGCGTGCTCTATGCCCATTTCGTTTCGAAGATTTGAATAGAAATTAACTCCGGGCCCAGAAGCTAGCCGCTGATCAATCACCAGAACGTCCACTAGACCGTTGGCCACCGCAAAAACATCTGATTCCTCACCGGTTGAATCAAGGACAATCTCGACATTAGGAAGTGAGGAGATAAGCATTCGGCGACCCGTACGAACATCAGAATCTGAGTCCAGCAAAGCAACGCGAAGTGAATGCTCCATTTAGGGCAATGGCTCCACATCTGTTTTGACTCGTGCTTCTGGGAACATTGCCGAAACTGTAAACCCAACACCTACTACCCTCTGAACCTCCAGCGAACCTCCGAAGCTTTCGGCACGCTCTCGCATTGCAGTGAGTCCCGGGCCAGAGACCTTTTCGAGCAAGGTGTTGAGGTCTTCGTCGACATCGTATGGCAGTGGCAGGCCGTTCGGGCCTAACGTGGCACGTCTTTGAACCTCAACACCGTTGTCCTTTATCATCACCTGGAGACCGGCGTCTAACCAAATCAGCTCAACTTTTGCAGTGGTGCCCGCCGGGTTATGCTGCTTCACGTTCTCTAGGGCCTCGTAGACGATTCTATAGATGGCTAGCTCAGCTGCTTGATCCAATTCGAACTGGGTTCCAATGTATGAAACCTCGACGTCAAGACCCTTATCTCGCATTGTGATGGCCAGTGAGTTGAGGTCCCTAAGGGTTGGCAAAGTTGTGGAAACCGCAGTACCTCGGTTGATCATGTCGAACAGCCTTCTAAGTTCAGAATGAGCGGCTTTAGCACTGACCAGGATTTTATCCAGAGCCCTAATGCCCGCCTCGGGATTCGTCTTAGCTACATACAGGCCTCCCTCGGCGTTTGTAATTACCGAGGCGAGCTTTTGAACTGCGTTCTCGTTTATGTCTCTCGCAATTTCAAATCTCTTGGACTGCTCGGCAAGCTCAATCGAAAGCTTGAGCTGCCTCTCCTCGTAAACTAAGCGGTCGAAATCGCTACCAACGTGCACGAGCCGAGTAATCAGAAGTTGTCCGAGTATCCACATCAACGTCACGAGGCTTATTGCGAGAAGAACCAGTGTGACAAAAACAATTACTCGACCCTGAGTCTGAAGTTCGATGAAACCACCGTAAACCGCAATGTTCAATGCGGGATTAAAACTCAAGTTCGCCGAAAATCCGAGACCGCCAAGAACCAAAACTACATAATTGATTTCTCGCCAGGGCTTGGAGCTAAAGACCCCGACAACAAAAGCAACCAGAGGAATTCCTATTGAGCCAAAAATAGGCAAGAGCGTGAAGCCAATTTGAATCGCACTCCCAATCAGTATCAGTGCCGAAGTGAGGTAGCTGAACCGACGAACGAATATTAAACTCGATGCGATTGCAAGTGAGCCGAGCATTGCTACGGGTCCCTGAGTAATAAGGTCAAGCCCACCCAAGACGAAAAACACTAGGGCTGCGAGTAAAACCTCTGGAAGCCAATTTCTTTGTTGGATCCACCGAATCATCGGCACCTCCTGAAGTTGGCCTTATGTCACAAGATGAATTGGCTCCCCGGCTTGGACTCGAACCAAGAACCTATCGGTTAACAGCCGATTGCTCTGCCAATTGAGCTACCGAGGAATGCTTACGCAGCCTCCAACACTACCAAAAAACGACACCTCCAGAGGGCCTCAGTAGCCCAGGTTCGGGTCTACTTCGCCGAGCCAAGAACCCTCTCCCAGAAAAGCCCTCACGTTGTGCTCCAAGCGGATGGCAAAGTGCCTCATCACAATCTCCTTGGTGTCTGCCGTGTGGGGAGTCACGATCAAATCATCCCTCCCGAACATCGGGTGTCCATCGGGTAGAGGTTCTGGGTCTGTGACATCTACCGCAGCGGCAGCCAAGTGACCCGAATCCAGTGCACTCAAAAGATCAGTGGTGTTGACTATCGGACCCCTGGCAACATTAACTAAAAAAGCACTCGGCTTCATTTTTTCAAGGAGCTTGGAATTAAAGAGTCCACGAGTTTTCTCAGTTAGTGCGCAGGCGACAACCACAAGGTCAGCAGCTGAGATTTTATCTGGCAGTTCGTCCAGACCGAATACCTCGCGGGCAAACTCCACTTTTTTACCGGCATTGTTTCTACAAACCGATATTTTGGCCCTAAAAGGCCGGAGCATACCAATTAGCTCCTCAGAGATTCCACCGGCGCCGATGAGTAAAACATTAGAGTCATAAAAACTGGTGGCCTCACTTTTGCCCCAAGTTGTCGCTTTTATGCGAACCGGCAGTATTCTTCCGAGCGCTAGAGCCAAAGCCAGGGCGTGCTCGGCAACGGGTTCTTTATAGGAGCCCTTGGCACTTGTGAATCTAACCGGAGCATGAAGAATATCAGCAAAGGCATCGACCCCCGCAAAAGGGAGCTGAACCCACTCTAGCTGGGGGTTTTCAGTGATGGTCTTGGCAAGAAGTTTGGGAGCGGAATAATCAGTCCAAATCAAAGCTCTTACGTTCTTGCCCAGTTTTGCAATTTGTCCGCCACCTGCGACAACTGCGGCTTCGTATTTCTCAAAGCTCTTGGGCTCAATGGCTATTAGGTTGTTAGCCACCCTGAAGTTTCCTTCTTCTCTCCTCGATCGAGACAAGCTCCTTCTGAATCTCCGCTATCTTTTCGGTTTCCGCAGGGTCAAGCTGACGAAGCACTGCCTGCATCGAAAGCTTTTGTCTGGTCAACAGATTTATGAATCCGCTGTTTATAACCCCGGCAACATACTTTGCAAGCTCTTGCTCATCGCTCGCAGGAAGCTCGGTGGCCGCAAGCGAGCGAAGGGTGGGGTGAAGGTCTGAATCCAAAACCTCGGCTATCTTTGGCAGCCAATTGGGACCCTCTCGAAATTCCAGGGCTTTTGCGATGCCGCCGGCAACGGCCGCGTGGGCAGCTGCCAGATAATCCCCCGATAAAAGCTCTGCCATGGCCTCTTTTACTACGAGCGTTGGCTGCTGAACAAGAACCTCTAGCAACTGCCTCTCAAACCGAACCACCGGGTCCTTCAAGTCGGGTGCTTGAAAGTTCGTCTCCGTTGCAGCTTCTGGGATTTGGTTTTGTCGGAGTGGCGCTACCGCTGACACAACTTTTTCCTTGATGCCGCGATCAACTAATTGGGTTACCTCGGTTAGATCAAGGTTTACCCAGTTCGCAAGCTCCCTTATGTAAACCGACCGAAGGGCCGAATCTCTGATGGTTGCGATAACCATGGCTGCCGCACGAGCCGCACCTACTCGTCCCTCAATCGATTCAAGGCTGAAATTCTTCATCTTTTGCTTTATCGCAAACTCGTAAATTGGCTTTTTGTTCTCAATCATCGAAATAACCGCCTCGTCGCCCTTTTGGACCCTTAGATCAGAAGGATCTAAGCCGTCTGGCCCAACCGCTATGAAACTATTGGCGTGAAATTTGTCGGCATCGGCAAAGGCTCGCATTGCGGCTTTTTGTCCGGCTTCGTCAGGGTCGAATGTAAAGATTACCTCAGCCGGATTATCGACGTTTGCAGAAAGCATTCGATTCAAGATTCTGATGTGCTCGTCGCCAAAGGCCGTGCCACAGGTTGCAACTGCAGTTGTCACCCCAGCTAGGTGGCAAGCCATAACGTCGGTATATCCTTCCACCACTACCACTTTTTGAGATTTAGAGATTTCTTTTTTGGCTAAATCAATTCCGTATAGGACCGCTGACTTGTGATACACCGGCGTCTCCGAGGTGTTTAAATACTTCGGACCTTGATCGTCGTCAAAAAGTTTTCTGGCACCAAAGCCAATCACCTGATTCGAAGTGTCTCTAATTGGCCAAATAAGCCGTCCACGGAACTTGTCATAGAGTCCCCGCTCGCCCTTTGACGACAGCGAAGCCATCACAAGCTCCTCTTCGGTAAAACCTGAAGCCTTTAGGTGATCAGTTAGGTTATTCCAGCCCTTGGGTGCAAACCCAACGCCGAATTGCTCGGCCGCTTGCTTGTCGAAGCCTCGGGACTTTAGAAAATCGCGCCCGGGTATAGCGGCATCGGTCATCAGCTGATCTTGGAAATACTTTGCCGCCACTTGATTAGCTTCAAAGATTCTTGCCTTTTGCCCCTGGTCTGGACCTTTGGCGCCGGCTTCGTAGGTCAGGGTGTATCCAACTTTGCCAGCGAGGTTTTCTACCGCTTCATAAAAACTTAAAGATTCCATCTCCTGAAGGAACTTGTAGACATCGCCCCCTGCCCCACAGCCGAAGCAGTGGTAAAACCCCTGCAGCGGACGGACGTTAAACGATGGCGATTTCTCCTGATGAAAAGGACACAGCCCCTTCAGGCTTCCGGCGCTGGCGGGTTTGAGGGCAACGTAAGAGCCGACGACATCGGCGATGTTTACTCTCGCCTTTACTTCCTCGATGTCTCGAGGGCTGATTTTTCCCGCCATTAGCTAATCCTATTTTCCGATCAACTCGGCATGTAGGTTTAGCGCCGAGACGTCGGTCAAAGATGCAACCTGATCAACAACAACCCGATACTTCTTCGCATCGGATCGAGCCTCAGCCCAGACCGCCTGGCAGTAGTTATCCAAGTGCCTACCGTTCGAAGCAAGCAAGGCATCAGCTAGCGAAGTCAGAATCTCTCTTTGCCATAGGTAATACGGCTGGCGCTTTTGATCGGTCATCAAAAACACCGACACTGTTCCTTTGAGGACCGCAATCTCGGCGCGAACATCATCTGGGATTGCAAGCTCACCGTTATACCTAACCAGGTGCTCGGAGCCATTGGTCGCCAGAGTATGAGAGGTTGATCTTCCTACGAAAGATCCAATCAGATAGCTGGTTAGATTTTTTAGAGTCGCCTGATCAGCCATCGACGAGGAGTAACTTTTTGGCCAGTAAAGATTAGAGCTCAGTCTCTGAAAAGCTGACTCGATGTCTGACGTCGAAAGCTCGGGACCTGCCCAGCTTTGAATCTTTGAAAAAAGTTCACCGTGGTTTGATTCGGGACTTAGCTCTTTAAGGTCAACGTATCCGGAAACTACAGCATCTTCGAAATCGTGTACCGAATAAGCCACGTCGTCGGCAAAATCCATTACCTCAGCTTCGATGCACTTTCTTGAAGATGGTGAGTCCTTGCGCAGAAAATCAAATATTTCTTTGTCGTCCTCGTAGTAGCCAAACTTAACAGATTGATTTCCTCCGGACTCGGCAACACCTTCGGACTGACCCCACGGGTACTTACAAGATGCGTCAAGGCTTGCACGGGTTAGATTCAGTCCTCTGGTGTGTCCAGTATCGTCAATTACCTTTGGTTCGATGCGAGACAGCAGTCTAAGGGTCTGGGCGTTTCCTTCGAACCCACCAAATTCCTCGGCCCAAACACTCAGCGCTTTTTCACCGTTGTGCCCAAAAGGAGGGTGGCCAAGGTCGTGGGCTAAGCATGCGGTGTCAACAACATCTGGATCAACCCCGAGTGCCTTTGCCATCTCGCGACCTACTTGGGCAACCTCTAGTGAATGGGTGAGTCTGGTTCTTGCAAAATCCCCGTTGGTTGGAGAAAGCACCTGCGTCTTTGCCCCGAGTCTTCTAAGCGCTGAGGAGTGAAGCACTCTGGCCCGATCTCTCTCAAACTCACCTCGCTTGGCTGAAAAAGTGCGATCTTCCGGAACGAATCTTTCGAAATCGCTTGGCAGGTAGCCCGGGGTCGACATCTAGCCCCCCGAGACGCTTAGCTCGGCCTCGAGGAGGGACTCTTTCGCTGACTCCCCGAGCTCTCTTGAGTTCAACCAGTGCTCCGGTAGCGCACAGCTTTTTACTGAACCGGCTCGACCCCTGGGACCCTCAGCTTCTTCACCCGGATATGGCATCGAGCGATCGAGGGTCCCGAGAATCTGATCCATATGCTCCAAGTTTTCAACACTGGCCAGCGAAGCTCTAAATTCCCCTCCAACGGGGTACCCCTTGAAATACCAAGCGACGTGTTTTCTGATGTCTCGACAAGCCCTTAGCTCATCCTCAAAAAACTCAACCAGTAACACAGCGTGTTTCTTGAATGCATCTGCGACTTCGCCCAAGTTGGGCTGAATCTGGGAATAGTCAATCTCAGCGTTTGGGTTAGCAAGATACTTTCTGAAAGCGTTCTCTAAGTCGGCAAACAGCCAGGGTCTTCCAAGACAACCTCTTCCGACCACCACGCCATCAACCCCGGTCTGCTTCATCATGTTTACGGCGTCTTCGGCACTCCAGATGTCGCCATTTCCCAGCACCTGCACATCGGGTAGAGCGGCTCTCAGTTCAGCAATTGCCTCCCAGTCAGCCTTGCCCGAGTAGTAGTCGGCTGCTGTTCGGCCATGGAGGGCAACCGCAGCAACTCCAGCATCGCGAGCCGCTTTACCGGCGTCCAGAAAAGTTAGGTGATTTGAGTCAATACCTTTTCGCATCTTCACAGTAACTGGAATATTGCCTGCTGACCTTACGGCAGAATAAACAATTGCCTCGAAAAGGTCCTTCTTCCACGGAAGAGCTGCTCCCCCGCCCTTGCGGGTGACTTTTGGAACCGGGCAGCCAAAGTTTAGATCGATGTGGTCTGCTCTATCTTCCGCGACCAGCATCGAAACCGCCTCCCCGATGGTCTTTGGGTCAACACCGTAAAGCTGGACCGAACGAACCCTTTCAGACTCGTGATGGCCAATAAGTCTCATGGACTCCTCGGTGCGCTCCACTAGAGCCCGCGAGGTGACCATCTCGGAGACGTAGAGCCCGCCGCCAAATTCCTGACACAGTCTGCGGTATGCGGTGTTTGTGATTCCCGCCATGGGGGCAAGTACCACTGGCACGTCAATGGCTATGTTGCCATAGGTAAGAGCCGGTTTGTTTGTTGCCTGCATGAGATAAGTCTTAGACAAGCTTCTCGGCTAGATATCCCTTGAGCTTGTCGAGGGAGACGCGGGACTGCTCCATGCTGTCCCGCTCACGAACCGTGACCGCCTGGTCTTCTAAAGATTCAAAGTCAACGGTTATACAAAAGGGAGTTCCGATCTCATCTTGTCTGCGGTACCTGCGACCGATGGCACCCGAATCATCAAAGTCAATGTTCCAGGTTCCGCGAAGATCCTGAGCCAAGTTTCTGGCGACCGGAGAAAGGTCTTCGTTTCTCGAAAGCGGCAAAACCGCTGCCTTGACTGGAGCTAGACGGTAGTCCAAGCGAAGGACCGTGCGAGAATCGACTCCGCCCTTGGTGTTGGGGGCCTCATCTTCAGCATAGGCGTCTACCAAAAATGCCATGAGGGATCTGGTTAGTCCAGCCGCTGGCTCAATAACAAAAGGTGTCCATCTTTCGCCCTTGGTCTGGTCAAAGTAGCTTAGGTCTACCCCAGACTCGCGAGCGTGAGTTGCGAGATCGAAGTCGGTTCGGTTTGCAACGCCTTCGAGCTCGCCGAATTCGCTTCCTGGAAAACCAAAGCGGTATTCGATGTCTACGGTTCGCTTCGAATAGTGCGATAGCTTTTCCTTGGGGTGCTCAAATAAGCGCAAGTTCTCTGGGTTTATGCCTAGCTCGGTGTACCAGTTGTAGCGCTCCTGAATCCAGTATTCGTGCCACGTCTCGTCGGTTCCGGGCTCAACAAAAAACTCCATCTCCATTTGCTCAAATTCACGCGTTCTAAAAACGAAGTTTCCAGGGGTGATTTCGTTCCTAAAGCTCTTACCGATCTGCCCGATGCCAAAAGGCGGCTTCATGCGAGATGCGTTCAACACGTTGGCAAAGTTCACAAAGATTCCTTGGGCGGTTTCTGGCCTCAGGTAGTGAAGACCAGACTCATCTTCAACCGGGCCTAGGTAGGTCTTTAATAAACCATTAAATAGCTTGGGCTCGGTCCACACATCTTTAGTGCCACAACTCGGGCAGGCGATGTCCTTCATTGACTCTGGAGGGCGACCCTTTTTTTCCTCAAAGGCCTCCTCGAGGTGATCCTGTCTAAATCTCTTGTGGCAGCTGGTGCACTCGATCAGCGGGTCAACAAATTCTTTTACGTGCCCTGAGGCCTCCCAAACGCGTCTTGGCAAAATCACGGACGAGTCGAGGCCAACAACGTCTTCGCGGCTGTTTACCATCGAACGCCACCACTGGCGCTTGATGTTTTCCTTGAGCTCGACCCCCAGCGGTCCGTAGTCCCAAGCCGAGCGGGTCCCACCGTAAATTTCCCCAGCTGGGAACACAAATCCCCTGCGCTTCGCTAGCGAAATTGCCGAATCTAGGCGGTTAGTCTTTGCCACGTTGAACTCCAAGTTGGGACCGGTTAAAGGCCCGAAACCGGACCAGACAACAGTTTACTTGGCTCTCTTTGGCTTCGGGCTATCGATTGCTCCGCCGAAGCGGCGCTGCCTGGTTGAATACTCAGCTATCGAGGCCCATAGCGTGCTTCGGTCGAAATCCGGCCACAGCACCTCACTAAATACAAGCTCGGCGTAGGCGCTTTGCCAAAGTAGGAAGTTGGAGATGCGCTTTTCACCGGAGGTTCTAATAAACAGGTCCACATCTGAAAGCGGATAGGTTGATAGTAATTTGCCAAAGCTTTTTTCCGTGACAGCCGCCGGCTTGAGCTTTTTCTTTGCCGCCAGAACTGCAATTTCATTGACAGCGTCAACAATTTCAACACGAGAACCGTAGTTCACACACATAGTCAACACGAGTCCTTTATTTTTCTTCGTCAGCTCCTCGGCAGCCTCTAACTCGTCAATGACGCTGGCCCATAGCCTTGGTCTTCTTCCAACCCATCGTATTTTCACTCCCCAGTTATGGAGCTGGTCGCGTCTGGAGCGCAAGACATCTTTATTGAAACCCATTAAGAAGCGAACTTCTTCAGGAGAGCGTTTCCAGTTTTCCGTGGAAAATGCGAAAACCGTTAGCTCGCTAACCCCAGCCTCAATTGCTCCGGCGACCACATCCAAAAGGGCCGCTTCACCGGCTTTGTGACCCTCTATT
>NZ_JBASXC010000081.1:0-7592 GCF_049276775.1 Rhodoluna sp. | reverse complement strand
CATTAGCACCTTGCTATCTTGCTCAGATTGAACAACCGCAGGGATCAGGCCGTTGCTATCGAATCGAAGATCTGAAATCTTCAAGCTGCCCCCCTGACGTACACGTTCGCTTTTGAAAGTGCACCCTTCACATCGGCAAGTGAAACGTGTCTTTGGTGAAAGATTGAGGCCGCAAGCAGGGCATCAACACCGGTTGTAGCCGCTTCAACAAAATGGTCGGCCGACCCCGCACCTCCGGAGGCAATTACCGGTACGGTCGCAACTTTTGAGACCATCGCAAGTAGTTCGAGGTCGAACCCGCTCTTGGTTCCGTCGGCATCAATGCTGTTTACGAGCAACTCTCCTGCCCCGAGACCCTGAACCTTCATTATCCACTCCAAAGCGTCTAGCCTTTTGTCCACAGAACCGCCGTGACTAGTCACGGTGAACCCGCTTGAAGTTTCCGCACTGCGCTTTAGATCAAGTGAGACTACGAGCACCTGGGAACCAAATGTGTCAGCAATTTCAGAAATAAGCTCTGGCCTCTCGATTGCTGCAGATGAAACCGAAACCTTGTCAGCTCCTGCCTCCAAAAGGGCTGCTACATCCAAAGTGGAGCGAATGCCTCCCCCAACTGTCAAGGGAATAAAGACCTTCTCCGCCGTCAGGCTCACAAGGTCGAGCACTGTAGACCTGCCCTCTTTGCTTGCGTTTACGTCCAAAAAAGTAATCTCGTCCGCTCCCCAGTGGTAATAGAGCTCCGCGAGCTCAACGGGATCACCGGCGTCGACTAGGTTCTCAAAGTTGACTCCCTTAACCACGCGTCCATCGGCCACGTCTAGGCAGGGAATGATTCTTGTCGTGAGCGGCATCAGATTCTCGCGGCGTGAATAGCACTCACCAAGATTGCACGAGCTCCAATTTTGTAGAGCTCATCCATCTTTTGATTTGTCTCGACTGCTCGTACCAAGGAGCGGATTGCGACCCACTCTGAATCCCGAAGCGGAGAAACTGTGGGTGACTCAATTCCCGGTGTAATAGCTGACGCTTTCTCTACCAAAGCAACTGGGCAGTCGTAATCAAATATGACGTACTCTCTTGCAACACGGACCCCTTCAAGTCGCTGTAGAAGACCCTGAACAGCACTGTCTTTTCCAAGCGCAACAATCAGCTGGGCATCACTTTCAAGTATTACCGGACCAAAAATTTCCAGGCCCGCTTGACGAAGGGTGCTGCCGGTGGAAACAACATCGGCTACCGCGTCGGCCACGCCAAGACGGACCGAAACCTCAACCGCGCCGTCTAAAGTGATGACCTTCGCGTTGACCCCGTGCTTCTGTAGGTACTCACCAACAAGGTTCGGGTAGGCGGTCGCAACAGCGCGCCCCTCTAGTTCGGCAACATTTCTGAATTTGCCAATCGGACCTGCAAAGCGAAGTGTTGAAGCCCCAAAGCCCAGGGCCGCAATTGACTTAGCATTGGATCTTGAATCCACTAAGAGGTCTAGTCCAGTAATGCCCGCATCCAGCGAACCCGAGCCAACATAGGTCGCAATGTCTCTGGGGCGAAGGTAGAAAAACTCGATGCCATTGGCGGTGTCAACTACGTGTAGATCTTTCGAATCACGTCTTACCAAGTATCCGGCTTCGCTGAGCATTCCAATGGCTGCATCGGAGAGCATTCCCTTGTTGGGTACCGCGATCTTCAACAACTTAGAGCTCCTTTTCTAGTTCTTCGAGGGTTATGCCACGGTCGATCATCAAGACCTGAAGGTGGTAGATCAACTGAGCGATCTCCGCAGTCGTGGCCTGCTTACCCTCGTGTTCGGCAGCCATCCAGACCTCGGCCGCCTCTTCGACGATCTTCTTACCTATTGCGTGGGTTCCCAATTCAAGAAGCTCGGCCGTCCTAGACGAACCAGCGTCGGCCTGGGCACGCTGATTGAGGGTGTTGAATAAATCGTTGAACGATGGCATGTCTTAAAGCGTAATGGCTAGAGCTCGAAGCTCTCCAATGCGCTCATTTCGATCCGTTGCACCAAACACGGCTGTTCCGGCAACAAATGTGTCAGCACCCGCCATCGCTAGCTCTCCAATATTAGACGTCGACACGCCACCATCAACCTGGATCGAAAAATCAAGGTTGTTGGCTTCTGCAAACTCTCTTGCCTCTGTCACTTTATGGACCGTCTCCGGAATCAGGCTCTGGGCGCCAAAACCTGGCTCAACGGTCATAACCAACAACATATCAAGTTGGGAACAAAGCTGCTCAACCTCCGAAAATGAAGTGCCTGGTTTGATGGCCATTGCTGCCGCTACTCCGGTGCTCTTTATGGACTTAATTACGGTCGCTGGATCCGCTGCCGCCTCAAAGTGGAATGTGATAGAGCTCGAATACTCTGCGTACTTCTCTGCCCAGAAATCAGGGTTTTCTATCATTAGGTGAACATCCAATGGAACCTTGGAGACCTCAAATATTCTCTTTACGACGGGAAGTCCGAAGGTCATGTTAGGGACAAAGTGCCCATCCATGACATCTACGTGAATCAAGTCAGCGCTGCTGATGCTCGCAAGCTCAGTCTCAAGATTTACAAAGTCTGCGCTCAGAATGCTTGGTGCGATTCTGCTCATGATTTTTATCCTATCGACTTGCGGAAAAGGGCAAGGAACATAGCGTCTGTCCCGTGAGTGTGAGGCCAGAGTTGAGCCGTGCGGCTTCCCTCGTCAAGAGAAAGCTCTGGGTTGATCTGATTTAGGATTGCGTTGGCATTGAGAAGCTCGGCTTTCTCCCTGTACTTTCCCTGGGCCCACGCCACCTGAGCTGTGGTTTCCGATAAATGGGGTGAGCAGGTCACGTATGCCAATACCCCTCCCGGTTCGAGAAGATGCCAAGCACTTTCAAAAAGCTCACGCTGAAGTTTGACCAGGTCTATAAGATCTTCCGAAGTTCGACGCCACCTTGATTCCGGCCTTCTTCGCAACGCGCCCAGACCGGTGCACGGAGCGTCCAATAATATCCGAGAATACTTAGGTCCGGAGGCTCCAAGCTCGCGACCATCTGAGACTGTGATGGTTATGTTCCCGAGCGGGGCAAGAGCTTTCGCGACCAACTCAGCACGATGCGGGGACACTTCATTACAAACCATCCCTACCTCGCGCTGGATTGAAATTGCTGCCATGAGGGCAGCCTTTCCTCCCGGGCCCGCACACATGTCTAGCCATGCCTTATCTTCCGAGAGAACCTCTGAACCAATTAGGGCTAGCACCATTAGTTGAGATCCCTGGTCCTGGACTCGAGCCCGACCATCGCGAACCGCCTCAATGTTGCCTGGGCTTCCGGTCACTTCTACTCCGATTGGAGAAGCTGGGCCAAAGCTTTCAGGCTGACCGAGATCCTCTATGACCGAGAATCCTGGCAGTGCAGCCAAGGAAACTTTCGCGGGTTTGTTGTTGCTTGCAAGTAGATCCTCAAGCTGGCCTTCGGCTTTTCTGGAGCTCAGAGCGGTCTTGAATGCTTTCACAATCCAAATCGGGTGTGAGTACTGAACTGAAAGAGCATCGAGTTCACTCATCTTTGAGGTGACTACATCCAGCCAGTCGTCTTTCGACTTCACCGATACCTTGCGAAGAACAGCGTTTACAAAGCCAATCGAGCCTTTACTGGCCTTTGATTTGGCGAGATTAACAGACTCGTTTATTGCGGCGTGGACCGGAACTCTCATCTCGAGCAGTTGATGAACCCCAAGGAGCAAAACAATTTGGGCAGCTACCTCTATGTCCTCAAGCTTTCTGGAAGATGCCGACTCAATGATTCTCTCGTAGAGCAATTGGTTCCTTATGGTCCCAAAGGCGAGCTCTTGAACAAACCCAGCGTCCCTCCCCTCAATGCCCGCACGAGACAGTAGAACCGGCAGGAGCAAATTGGCATAAGCGTCATCATTCTGCACTCGGCTCAATAGATCAAACGCAATCCCCCTGCTCAAAGTAGCGAGATCGATTCTTGCCGTAGACCTCTAAACCAATCAGCCCCAGACATTTCATTCTTTCCCGCTGGCTGTACCCGAATAAGTTCAACAGCCCCGTCACTGCAACCCACTAGGAGGCACCCGCCTACAACAACCGCCTCCCCGAGAACTAAATTTGTTTCGTCGGAAAGAGTAGTCTTTAGTACCCGTATCTGCGCACCATTAGCTTCAAACCAAGCCATTGGTTCAGGATTCATCGCCCGGACGAAATTATGAAGAACCAATGCTGGCTGTAGAAAGTTCAGCTTTGCCATATGCCGAGAAATCTTGCGTGCAACATCTGTTCCGGCCGGAATGACCTGCTCTTGCTGTTTAGAGATTCTCTCCTCCAGGTTAGCCAGGGTATCAACAAGCAGTTCAGACCCTAGCTCGGTTAGCTTTTCAAGTAGTTCGCCAGAACTAATCTCTGGGTCTATCTGTTGCTCGGCCTGATTGAGGATTGGCCCAGTATCAATCCCCTCATCGAGTCGAAATACGCTCACCCCAGTTTTCGACTCTCCGGCGAGTATCGCGTGCTGAATTGGAGCGGCACCTGGGAACTTTGGCAACAGGGAGTAGTGAAGATTAATCCACCCCATTTCCGGAATATCAAGCGCAGGTTTTCTGAGAATGCTTCCGTATGCAACGATTACTCCAAGGTCGGGCTTGAGTTCACTCATCCAGTCCAAAACTTCGTCGGAAAAAATGTTTGATCTCTTAGTCGGTATACGGTGCAAACTTGCAGCGCTGGCAACCGCCGATTCGGTTAATGTCTTTTTGCGGCCAACTGGTGCATCTTCACGGGTGAGCACCCCAACGACCTCGAACCCATTGACAACAAGAGCCTCCAGCGTGGATGCGGCATTATTGGGTGTTCCGGCAAACAAAATTCTCATGTAAATCTAGACTACTTCAGCGTCGTTCATCTTCAACGTGATAGCTCTAGCGTTCCTGCCTGAACTTGTCACTCTGATTTTGCCTGCCGAAACTTTTGAAACCTCCAGTTTTAAGAGCTTTGCAATGGCCTGAATATCCGAGTAAGGATACTTGAAGATCAAGCGCCACTGTTCCTGTCCGGACGTAACGGCTACCGGCGCGGAACCTATCCGGACTATCGAAGAGATTTCCGACAACGAACTTGAAATCCTGGTAACCATTTCTAACTCCGCCGTGATACTGCCCAATCGGACAGCGGGAGGAAGCATCAGTTCCTGCCGAGAAGACAACTCAGCGGCCGCGATCTTTGCGTGGTTCCAAAGTGAGTACAGCTTTGAAAGCTCACCAGAGACTCCAACCAGCACGCAGCTGGCAGAACTCCTAGCCTTGGCAACGGCGTTGGACCAAACCCTAACGGATTCTTCGAGAGCTCGAAGGTTCTGCTTTCCAAGAAGCACCTTGGCATCCAGCAGAACAACGGCGAAATATCCGCCTTCAACATAAGGCTCGGCTCCAGCCGTTGCCACCACTAAAGATTTTCCCGCGTCTATGGTGATCAGCCTGTTGTCTCCAGTTGATTCAATAACTCGGGCGTTTGGAAATGCTTTTCCTAGTTCAGCTGCGGTTCTAGTCGAGCCAGCCCGCCCCAGGGAGAACTCCGAGGAGCCGCAGGTACATACGAAATCGAGTGCGAAGCCATTGCACCAGCGGCACTTTTTTGCGCCGCTTGAATCAACCCAGAGAGGACCGTTGCAACTCTTACAGCTTGCTGGCTCGTCACACTTCTTGCAATAAGCAGCCGTGCTTTCGCCGAGCGAAGACACCTGCACTAGAACCGCACCGGATTTAAGGCCCTCTTTGATTGCTGCGAATGCGTGTCCATCAACTCTCATACCAGGCTCGGAAATTGAAATTCGGGGTGTAGCGAAAGCCAGCGTCTGATCGGACAGGTAGCGCGACTCGATAAGTCGCATTACATCCGTCGAAATTGAATGAGCGGCAAAAACTACGGCACATTTCTGTATCGACTGCCTCACCAAAACAACATCTCTTGAGTGAAGATAGGGAGATGCCTGATCGATGTAGCTTCTGTCGGCCTCATCGAAGACTAGAATTGCGCCCAGGTTGTAAGCCGGAGCAAACGCTGCCGAACGAGATCCCACGATAACGCGTGGAGTCGAATCAAGCGCACGGAGAAACGATGCGTACTGTTTTGATCTGGGAAGCTCTGCCGAGTAGTCGGCCAGATAACTATCTAGCCCAATTTTTTGCATTGCCTGTAAAACAATCGTGTGCTCCCTATAATCGGGCACCAGTATGATTGTGGATCTGTCCCTGTCAATGTTGCTCCGTGCAACCGAGAGAAACAGGCTCACCCAAGCTGGAAATGAATGTTCATGCCCTTTGTAGGAGTGCGTCACAAACCTCGGCTCCGCAAGGGCAAAACTCCTTGCCTCATCCTTGATAAGACCTTCAATGTACTTCTTATCGAAACTGCCGGAAGACTCCCCCATCTTGAAAGCTTCGGCAGTGTTGGTTAGTTTGTGGTTCGAAAACGTCCGCGGCATATGTGCTGGAACAGCGATTTTGAGCAGCTCCCCAATTGAGGATGCTGAACGTTCTGCAAGCTTCGAGCACAGAGAAAACACATCTGGTTGCAAGGCAGGGCGATCACCAACGACCGATTGAATTTGGGACAGTTTTCCATCAAACTCCGAAGTGGCGCCAAGCTCCACGACAAAACCGTCTAGTGGCTTTTTGGATTTACCAAAGGGAACCTTTACGCGAGAGCCGACTTGCACCGCACCGACTAGCTCCTCGGGTACCGTGTAATCAAAAAGCCTGTCGAGTTGTGGCAAACCGGACTGGATAGCCAACTTCGCTATCGTCGCCATGCTATAAATTCAATGCTGCGCGCAGCGCGTCCACACGGTCGAGTCTTTCCCAAGTGAACTCTGGAAGCTCCCTACCGAAGTGCCCATAGGCTGCGGTCTTCGAATATATCGGTCGAAGGAGCTCCAATTGCTCAACAATAGCTCTAGGGCGTAAGTCAAAGATATCCCGTATCGCTTTTTCTATAAGCGCTGTTTCAACCTTTTCTGTTCCGAATGTCTCGAGGTAGATACCAACCGGATTAGCAACTCCAATGGCGTAAGCCACTTGAACCTCGGCTCGGTCGGCTGCTCCAGAGGCGACTACATTCTTTGCAACCCAGCGCATCGCATAGGCGGCCGAGCGATCGACCTTGGATGGATCCTTACCGCTGAAAGCTCCTCCACCGTGGCGAGCAGCGCCGCCGTAAGTGTCAACGATAATCTTGCGACCTGTTAAGCCGGCGTCCCCTTGGGGTCCACCGATAACGAACTTTCCCGTTGGATTTATGAAGTATTTTGAGCCTGCAAAATCCAGGCCGGACCCTTCCAGAATCGGCATGATTACTGAATTCTTCACGGCTTCGTGTATGTCTGCTTGCGACACTCCTTCATCATGCTGAGTAGACACCACAACAGCCTCAATGGTCTTTGGTGTAGCCCCGTCAAAGCCCACCGTCACCTGAGTCTTGCCATCCGGCCTTAGAAAGCTAACTGCACCGTTTTTTCTCACCCTGGCAAGTTGCTCGGCTAGCTGGTGCGATAGAGCAATCGCAGTGGGCATGTAGGTTGGAGTCTCGTTG
>NZ_JBASXC010000080.1:0-33273 GCF_049276775.1 Rhodoluna sp. | reverse complement strand
TTTTTGACACGCCCGAGCGCGGGTGTGGGTGAACCGGTTCAACAGCTGTTGATCCAACGTTTTTATGAGTAAATAAAAGGAAAGCGAGTCAAGATGGCGGCACAAAAGATCCGCATTCGACTTAAGTCGTATGACCACGAGGTCATTGACTCATCGGCGCGCAAGATCGTGGACACGGTTACCCGTGCCGGCGCAACTGTAGTTGGACCAGTTCCACTGCCTACTGAGAAGAACGTGATTTGTGTAATCCGCTCTCCGCACAAGTACAAAGACAGCCGCGAGCACTTCGAGATGCGCACCCACAAGCGCGTCATCGACATCATTGACCCAACCCCCAAGGCGGTTGACTCACTGATGCGTCTGGATCTTCCTGCCGACGTCAACATCGAGATCAAGCTCTAAGGAAAATAAAGATGTCAACCGTAAATAGAACTGTCAAGGGATTGCTGGGTAAGAAACTCGGCATGACCCAGGTTTGGGACGCTAACAACAAGATGATTCCGGTCACCGTTGTCGAAGCCGGCTCAAACGTTGTCACCCAAATCAAGAGTCTTGAAACCGATGGCTACACCGCCGTGCAGGTTGCCTACGGAGCTATCGAGCCTCGCAAGGTGAACAAGCCAGAGACCGGTCACTTCACCAAGGCTTCCATTGCTCCTCGCAGATACCTTGCAGAGATCCGCACCAACGATGCTCACGAGTATTCAGTTGGTCAGGAAATTGGCGTTGAGGTATTCGAGGTTGGCTCAATGCTCGACGTAGTTGGAACCTCAAAGGGTAAGGGCTTCGCGGGACACATGAAGCGCCACGGTTTCCACGGTGTTGGTGCATCCCACGGTCAGCACAGAAACCACCGTAAGCCTGGATCCATTGGGGCAACCTCAACACCGGGTCGCGTATTCAAGGGAACCCGTATGGCTGGACGCATGGGAACCGACCGCGTGACCGCAATGAACTTGCAGCTTCACTCGGTGGATCTAGAAAAAGGTCTACTACTTATCAAGGGCGCAGTTCCAGGTCCTAAGGGTCAGCTAGTTTTCGTTCGCAACGCTGTGAAGGGAGCCTAGAAATCATGGCCGAAACAAACATCGACATCGTTGACGTAGCCGGTAAGAAGTCAGGCTCTGCTCAACTTCCTGCTGAAATCTTTGACGTCCAGACCAACGTTCCTCTGATGCACCAGGTTGTTGTTGCCCAGCAGGCAGCAGCTCGCCAGGGAACCCAGTCCACCTTGAAGCACAGCGAAGTTTCCGGTACTGGAAAGAAGCCTTTCAAGCAGAAGGGAACCGGACGCGCGCGTCAGGGTTCGCTTCGTTCCCCGCACATGCGTGGAGGTTACGTGACCCACGGTCCAAAGCCAAGAACCTATGAGCAGAGAACCCCTAAGAAAATGATTGCTGCTGCGATCAAGGGTGCACTTTCTGACCGCGCTCGCAATGGTCGTCTGCACGTAGTCGCAGAGCTATTCAAGGATGGCAAGCCATCCACCAAGTCAGCTGCGGGAATCATCGCGAACCTAACCAAGGGTCGCAACGCACTAATCGTGCTTGATAGAAGCGATGACCTGAGCTACAAGTCCCTGAGAAACCTGAAGCACGTTCACGTTCTGCCGGTTGACCAGGTCAACGCCTACGACGTTCTATTGAGCGACGACGTGGTGTTCACCAAGGCAGCCCTTGAGGTATTTATCGCTTCTCAAGACAAGAGCCCTATTTCACAGAAGGAGGGCTAACAAAAAATGACAGCCCTAAACAAGAACCCTCGCGACGTCATCTTGCGTCCGATCGTGTCCGAGAAGAGCTACAACCTGATTGACGAAGGTAAGTACACCTTCGAGGTTGACCCTCGCTCGAACAAGACCGAAATCAAGCAGGCCATCGAGCACATCTTCAAAGTGAAGGTAGCTTCCGTCAACACCTTGAACCGCGTTGGCAAAGAGAAGAAGACTCGCTTCGGCATTGGTAAGCGCAAGGACTCAAAGCGCGCCATCGTCACTCTAAAGACCGGCACCATTGACATCTTCTCGAGCATTGGTTAGGGGTAGGAAAATAAATGGGAATTCGTAAATACAAACCAACCACCCCGGGTCGTCGTGGCTCCTCGGTTTCTGACTTTGCCGAGATCACTCGCGGAACTCCTGAGAAGAGCTTGCTTCGTCCACTAAACAAAACCGGTGGCCGTAACTCCGCAGGAAGAATTACCACTCGTCACATCGGTGGAGGACATAAGCGCCAGTATCGCGTGATCGACTTCCGTCGCCACGACAAGGACGGCGTTCCGGCAAAGGTTGCTCACATTGAGTACGACCCGAACCGTACCGCAAACATTGCACTGCTTCACTACGCAGACGGAGAAAAGCGCTACATCATTGCTCCGAACAAGCTAAAGCAGGGCGACCGTATCGAGCAGGGACCTTCTGCCGACATCAAGCCAGGAAACAACCTTCCTTTGAAGAACATCCCGGTTGGTACCGTGATCCACGCCATCGAGCTAAAGCCAGGAGGCGGTGCCAAGATGGCTCGCTCAGCTGGAGCTGCAGTTCGCTTGGTTGCTAAGGATGGACCTTACGCACAGCTAAGACTTCCATCCGGTGAAATCAGAAACGTAGACGCTCGTTGCCGAGCAACCATTGGTGAAGTTGGCAACGCCGAGCAGTCCAACATCAACTGGGGTAAGGCGGGACGACTTCGTTGGAAGGGTGTCCGTCCAACCGTTCGTGGTGTTGTTATGAACCCGGTTGACCACCCGCACGGTGGTGGAGAAGGTAAAACTTCTGGTGGACGTCACCCAGTGACTCCTTGGGGTCAAAAAGAGGGAAGAACTCGTAAGCCGAAGCTTCCTTCAGACAAGATGATCGTCCGTCGCCGCACCGTTGGCAAGAAGCGCTAGTAGGGAAAGAAAAGACTATGCCTAGAAGTTTGAAGAAGGGTCCTTTCGTTGACGAGCACCTGTTCCAGAAGGTTGCGAAGCAGAACGAGGCCAGCACCAAGAATGTGATCAAGACCTGGTCGCGCCGCTCGATGATTGTTCCAGCCATGCTGGGTCACACAATTGCGGTTCACGATGGTCGTAAGCACATCCCAGTTTTCGTCACTGAGACCATGGTTGGTCACAAGCTTGGCGAATTTGCCCCAACCAGAACCTTCCGTGGACACGTGAAGGACGACAAGAAAGGACGTCGCGGTTAACCGCGGCGCCCAAAGAGAGAAGAGGTAAGACAAATGGAAGCAGTCGCACGTGTGCGTCACATCCGTGTCACCCCGATGAAGGCTCGTCGTGTCGTCAATCTAATCCGCGGCAAGCAGGCCTCAGAGGCAATGGCAATTTTGAAGTTCGCTCCGCAGCAGGCTTCTGAGCCAATCTTCAAGTTGGTTCAGTCGGCAGTTGCAAACGCCAAGGTTATTGCTGACAAGCAGAACCTGAGCGTTGACGAGGACGACCTATTCGTATCCCGCGCTTTCGTTGACGAAGGTACAACTCTGAAGAGGTTCATGCCTCGTGCTCAGGGCCGTGCTTTCCAGATCCTAAAGCGCACCAGCCACATCACCATCGTGGTTGCCACACCAGACGAACTAGTTGGCAACAAAGCCAGCGCGGGAACAAGGAGCAAGTAATGGGTCAGAAAGTAAACCCATACGGTTTTAGACTCGGCATCACGACCGATCACCGTTCACGTTGGTTCGCCGACTCAACCAAAAAGGGTCAGCGCTACCAGGACTACGTCACCGAGGACATTCGCATACGTCAGCTATTGACGCAGCGTCTGGACCGTGCCGGAGTTTCCCACATCGAGATCGAGAGAACTCGTGACCGCGTGCGCGTTGACATCCACACCGCTCGCCCAGGTCTAGTCATCGGTCGTCGCGGTCAGGAAGCCGAAGCAATTCGTGCGGACCTAGAGAAGCTTTCGGGCAAGCAGATTCAGCTAAACATCTTGGAAGTAAAAAACGCTGAGATGGACGCTCAGCTTGTTGCTCAGGGTGTTGCCGAGCAGCTTGCCTCCCGTGTTGCATTCCGTCGCGCTATGCGTAAGGGAATGCAGGGAGCAACCCGTCAGGGAGCGAAGGGTATTCGTATCCAGTGCTCCGGTCGCTTGGGTGGAGCAGAAATGAGCCGTAGCGAGTTCTACCGCGAAGGCCGTGTTCCACTTCATACTCTTCGCGCCAACATCGACTACGGCTTCTACGAGGCCAAGACCACCTTCGGTCGCATCGGTGTAAAGGTTTGGATCTACAAGGGTGACCTAACCGCTAAAGAACTAGCTCGCGAAACTGCAGCTGCTCCTAAGCAGGGTAGGCCTCGTCGCGAGGGTGGACCACGCGATTCAGCTCCTTCGCAGGCACCTGCTCCAGTAGCTGCAGCTGCTCCAGTTGCGGTGGCAGCTGAAGCCCCAGCTCAAGAAGCTCCAAAGAACGTGGAGGCGTAAACAAAAATGTTAATTCCTAGAAAAGTTAAGCACCGCAAGCAGCACCACCCGAAGCGTTCAGGCGCTGCAACCGGTGGAACTGTTGTGAGCTTTGGCGAGTGGGGAATCCAGGCGCTAACTCCTGCTTACGTGACCAACCGTCAGATCGAGGCAGCTCGTATCGCGATGACCCGTCACATCAAGCGTGGTGGAAAAGTTTGGATCAACATCTTCCCAGACCGTCCTCTAACCAAGAAGCCTGCAGAAACCCGTATGGGTTCCGGTAAGGGTTCCCCTGAGTGGTGGGTATCCAACGTGAAGCCTGGACGAGTTTTGTTCGAAGTTTCCGGTGTTACCGAGGCGTTGGCCAAGGAAGCTCTGACTCGTGCGATTCACAAGCTGCCGCTTAAGGCTCGCATCATCAAGAGAACGGAAGGTGACGCATAATGCCGATCGGCTCAAAGGATCTAATCGTTGACAACCTCGACAAGATCGAGGACTCGCTACTGATTGAGGAACTAAAAAAAGCTAAGGAAGAACTGTTCAACCTTCGCTTCCAGTCCGCAACTGGTCAGCTTGAGTCGCACGGAAGACTGCGCGCTGTAAAGCGCGACATCGCCCGCATCTACACAATCATTCGCGAGCGTGAGCTTGGCATCAGGGCTGTTCCAGCCGTTAGTGCCCCGGCTCCTTCAAAAGCCAAGAAGGCTGACAAGCCTGCCGATGCAGAAGCCGCTACGAAAGAAGCTGCTCCTAAAAAAGTAAAGACCGAAACTAAGGAGAGCAAGTAATGGCTGAGACCAAGAACGCTGCTGCAGAAGCTTCAAGCCGCGGCTACCGCAAGTCACGTCGTGGCTACGTAGTCAGCGACAAGATGAACAAGACCATCGTGGTACTGCTAGAGGACCGCGTAAAGCACCCGCTTTACGGCAAGGTTGTCACCCAGTCCAAGAAGGTCAAGGCTCACGATGAGTCAAACTCAGCCGGTATTGGAGACCTCGTTGTTATCAGCGAGACCCGTCCACTATCTGCTTCCAAGAACTGGCGTCTAGTAGAGATCGTCGAAAAAGCGAAGTAAGCAAACGGACAGCATCTTTTCTTTCGGAAAGATTTTGACCAACTAACAAGGAGTATGAAGTGATTCAGCAGGAATCTAGACTCAAGGTGGCCGACAACTCGGGTGCCAAGGAGTTGCTAGCAATCCGCATCCTCGGTGGCTCAGGCCGCCGCTATGCGGGTATCGGCGACTTGATTGTGGCATCCGTGAAGGACGCGATCCCTGGCGGAAACGTCAAGAAGGGTGAGGTCGTCAAGGCGGTTATCGTTCGAACCGTGAAGGAGACCCGTCGTGCCGATGGTTCTTACATCAAGTTCGATGAGAACGCAGCCGTCATCGTAAAGCCAGACGGCGAGCCTCGCGGAACCCGTATCTTTGGCCCAGTTGGTCGTGAGCTTCGCGACAAGAAGTTCATGAAAATCATTTCACTCGCACCGGAGGTTATCTAATCATGCCGAAAATCAAAAAAGGCGACCTAGTCCAGGTCATTTCCGGAGCCAAAGCTGACCGCGGTGGAGACCGCGGCAAGCAGGGCAAGGTTTTGTCTGTTGACTTTGTGAAAAACCGCGTAATCGTAGAAGGCGTCAACATGATGACCCGCCACAACAAGGTTGGTCAGACCGACAAGGGCGCAAGAACTGGCGGCATCGAGACTATGGAAGCTGCAATCCACATCTCGAATGTTGCCCTAATCGACCCAAGCACCAAGAAGCCAACTCGCATCGGATCGAAGGTTGAGACTGTCACCAAGGGTGGCAAGTCAAAGACCGTTCGCACCCGCATCGCGGTTAAGTCAGGTAAGGAAATCTAATGGCTGACGAAAAAGACACAGCTGCAGAGGCAACCGAAGCTCCAGCAACCGAGGTTCTAGTTGAGGACGTTGCTAAAGAGGAAGCTGCTTCGGAAGTAGTGGCAGAAAAGCCAGCAAAGGCAGAAAAGCCAGCCAAGGCCAAGGGTGAGAAGAAGCCCTATGTTCGCATCGAGCCAAGGCTTCAAAAGCGCTACCGCGCCGAGATCAAGGCTGAGCTTATGAAGGAATTTGACTTCAAGAACATCCACCAGGTTCCGGGGCTCACCAAGATCGTTGTGAACATGGGTGTTGGCGAAGCTGCCAAGGACGCCAAACTAATCGATGGTGCGGTTCGGGAACTTACCGCAATCACCGGTCAGAAGCCAAAGATCAATCTTGCAACCAAGTCCATCGCGCAGTTTAAGCTTCGCGAGGGTCAGGCAATTGGTTGTCATGTCACCCTTCGTGGGGATCGCATGTGGGAGTTTTTGGACAGGTTGCTAAACCTGGCCCTACCTCGTATTCGTGACTTCCGCGGACTTAGCCCAAAGCAGTTCGATGGCAATGGAAACTACACCTTCGGACTTACTGAGCAGAACGTGTTCCACGAAATCTCTCAGGATGACATCGATCGCGTACGCGGCATGGACATCACCATCGTGACAACCGCAAAGAGAAACGAAGAGGGCTTAGCGCTACTAACCGCGCTCGGCTTCCCATTCATCAAACCAAACAAGTAATCGGAGAGGTCCCAATAATGGGAAACCACCGAGGAAGGCACAAACCATGACAATGACAGATCCGGTCGCAGATTTTCTGACCCGGCTGCGCAATGCAAACTCGGCTCACCACGAGAGCGCTAGCTTGCCCTACAGCAAGCTAAAGGGCCAGATTGCTGAGATCCTCAAAAAAGAGGGTTACATCAAGAATTACTCAGTCGCAGATGCCGAGGTTGGTAAGACCCTTACCATCGATTTGAAGTATGGACCAAACCGCGAGAGATCAATCGCCGGTATCAAGAGAGTGTCCAAGCCAGGTCTTCGCGTTTACGCGAAGTCAACCGAGTTGCCACGTGTTTTGGGTGGACTGGGCATTGCCATTTTGTCAACATCATCAGGTCTGCTAACAGACCGTCAGGCTGCCAAGAAGGGAGTAGGCGGAGAAGTCATCGCCTACGTTTACTAAAGATGTCACGTATTGGAAAATCACCGATCCCGGTTCCAGCCGGCGTCGAAGTTAACATTTCTGGATCAGACGTGTCTGTGAAGGGCCCGAAGGGTCAGTTACAGCTAACGGTTGCATCCCCAATCACTGTTGCCCTGGCCGACGGCCAGGTCGTCGTGACCCGTCCAGACGACGAGCGAGCATCTCGCTCACTGCACGGACTAACCCGCACCCTGATTGCCAACCAGATTATTGGAGTCACTGAAGGATACTCAAAGGGCCTTGAGATTGTTGGAACCGGTTTCCGCGTTGCAGCCAAGGGCCAGGCTCTTGAATTCTCACTCGGCTACTCACACTCGATCACTGTTGACCCACCGGCTGGAATCTCATTCGCCGTTGAGGGAAACACCAAGATCACAGTGTCTGGTATCGACAAGCAGGCCGTTGGAGAAGTTGCAGCCAACATCAGAAAGCTTCGTAAGCCTGAGCCTTATAAGGGTAAGGGTGTTAGATACGCCGGCGAAGTTGTTCGTCGCAAGGCCGGAAAGAGTGGTAAGTAATCATGGGTCTAATTCCTAAACTACGCGGAAAGAGCTCAACAGCTGCTCGTGTCCGTCGTCACCTTCGTCTTCGCAAGAAGATCTCCGGAGACGCGATGCGCCCACGCATGGTTGTAACCCGATCCGCTCGACACATGCTTGTTCAGCTAGTCGATGACACTCAAGGTGTCACCCTGGCGTCAGTTTCCACCATGGAAAAAGATTTTCGCTCGATGAAGGGCGATAAGACCGAAAAGGCAACCAAGATCGGGCAAGCAATTGCCGATCGTGCCAAGAAGGCCGGAATTACCGAGGTGGTCTTTGACCGCGGCGGAAACAAGTATGCCGGTCGCATTCAGGCAGTTGCTGATGCAGCCCGCGAGGGAGGCCTGAAGCTATGAGCGAAGAAAACAAGGAGACCAACTTGGAAAACACCGAGGCTAGTGCCGCAACGGCTACCGCTGTAGCGGTTGAGCCAGCCGAGCGTGAAGCTCGTCGTGGTTCCAGAGACCGTGCACCACGAGGAGAGCGTCGCGACCGCGAAGAAACCAAGAGCCAGTTCTTAGAGCGGGTTGTAACAATCAACCGCGTTTCCAAGGTTGTAAAGGGTGGACGCCGCTTTAGCTTTACCGCACTTGTAGTTGTCGGAGACGGCAACGGCATGGTTGGAGTTGGCTACGGCAAGGCTAAAGAAGTTCCAGCAGCTATCGCCAAGGGTGTTGAAGAAGCCAAGAAGACCTTCTTCCGCGTTCCACGCGTTGGAAACACCATCCCGCACCCGGTTCAGGGTGAGGCAGCTGCCGGTGTAGTACTTCTTCGCCCAGATTCCGCCGGTACCGGAGTTATCGCCGGTGGTCCGGTTCGTGCAGTTTTGGAGTGTGCTGGCATTCACGATGTGCTTTCCAAGTCACTCGGATCCTCGAACACCCTAAACATCGTTCACGCCACCGTTGCAGCTCTGCGTCAGCTCGAAGAGCCATCTGCAGTAGCAGCTCGTCGCGGTTTGTCGATTGAGGAAGTGGCCCCTGCGGGACTACTTCGCGAGCAAAGAAAGGCTGTCTAGAGAAAATGGCTGCCCGTCTAAAAGTCACCCAGATCAAGTCCAAGATCAGTGAGAGACCAAACCAGGTCCACACTCTTCGAAGCCTTGGGCTGAAGCGAATTGGCGACATTGTCGTCAAGGAGGATACCCCGGTAGTTCGCGGCATGGTTAAGACCGTTGCCCACCTAGTAGTAGTCGAGGAGATCAACTAATGGCTGAAGAAAAGAAGCCTGCAGCAAAGCCAGCAGCTAAGAAGCCTGCTGCCGCCAAGCCTGCTGCTGAGAAGAAGCCAGCTGCTGCAAAGCCAACCGCCAAGCCTGCTGCCGCGAAGAAGCCTGCTGCCGCCAAGGCCGCTGCAAAGCCTGCCGCTGAGAAGAAGCCAGCTACCGAAAAGGCAGCTGCTAAGACTTCCGAGCTAGCAACCGAGAAGCCTGCTGCCGCCAAGGTAGAAAAGGTTGAGAAGGTAGTCAAGCTAGAGCGTCAGGCAAAGTCAAAGAAGAAAAAGGCAGAGCCTGCTGAGAAGTCTCCGATTCTTAAGCTGCACCACTTGCGTCCAGCTCCCGGATCAAAAACCGAGCGCACTCGCGTTGGTCGTGGAGAAGCTTCCAAGGGTAAGACCGCAGGTCGTGGAACCAAGGGAACCAAGGCTAGATACCAGGTTCGCCCAGGATTCGAAGGTGGTGGTGTTCGTCTAGTAATGAGAACCCCGAAGCTTCGTGGTTTCAAGAACCCGTTCCGAGTTGAGTACCAGGTTGTAAACCTAGAAAAACTTGTCGAGCACTTCCCACAGGGTGGAGCCGTGACCGTAAACGACCTAGTTTCTAAGGGTCTTGTTCGCAAGAACGAGCTTGTTAAGGTTCTGGGCTCCGGTGACATCTCGGTTAAGCTGGATGTAAAGGTTGACAAGGTCTCTGAGCAGGCAAAATCCAAGATTTTGGCTGCTGGCGGCTCCGTTAGCAAATAACACTGTAGCCAGGAGGCCTCAAGTTGATTAATGCTGTGATTCGTGCTTTTAGCACCCCGGATCTAAGACGCAAGCTGCTTTTCACGCTTGCGATTGTTGCGATCTTCCGCTTGGGCTCCTTTATTCCTGCTCCTTACGTTGACTATGGAAACGTACAGCAGTGTTTGGCACAAACCAACAACACCTCCGGTTTGTATGAGCTGGTGAACCTCTTCTCCGGAGGAGCGCTACTTCAGCTGTCAATCTTTGCGCTTGGAATCATGCCTTACATCACGGCTTCGATCATCACTCAGCTTCTTAGAGTGGTTATCCCTCGCTTTGAGACTCTCCACAAAGAAGGTCAGTCCGGTCAGGCAATTTTGACCCAGTACACCCGCTACCTAACCATTGCTTTGGGTCTATTGCAGTCCACCACTTTGGTTGCCGTTGCCCGTCAGGGAGCACTGTTTGGAGCGGACTGTGTGTTGCCGATTCTGACCGACTCATCTCCTTTGGCCATCACCATGATGGTTATCACCATGACCGCCGGCACCGGTTTGATCATGTGGCTCGGTGAGCTCGTGACCGAGCGCGGCGTTGGAAACGGTATGTCACTTCTTATCTTTGCCTCCATCGCATCTTCTTTCCCATCCTCCCTTTTGGCAATCGCCGAGACTCGCTCAATCGAGACTCTGATTGTTGTAATCGTGGTCGGTATTGGAATCGTTGGTTTGGTTGTTCTTGTCGAGCAGTCCCAAAGACGAGTTCCGGTTCAGTACGCCAAGCGCATGGTTGGAAGAAGGACCTATGGTGGTCAGTCCACCTACATTCCGATCAAGGTAAACATGGCTGGAGTTATCCCAGTTATCTTTGCCTCGAGCCTGCTGTACCTTCCGGCTCTTATCGCTCAGTTCAACCAGCCAGATGCAGAAGGAAGAGTTGACCCTTGGGTTCAGTGGGTTTCAAACTACCTGACCCAGGGAGATCACCCGCTGTATATGGCTTTGTACTTCTTCCTAATCATCGGGTTTACATACTTCTATGTTGCGATTACCTTCAACCCTGAAGAAGTATCCGACAACATGAAAAAGTACGGTGGATTTATCCCTGGTATTCGTGCCGGTCGTCCGACCACCGAATTCCTTGAGTACGTACTTTCTCGCGTGACCTTCCCGGGATCGATTTACCTAGGTCTGATCGCTTTGATTCCACTGGTTGCCTTCTCACTGGTTGGCGCCAACCAGAACTTCCCGTTCGGTGGAACTTCCATTTTGATCATCGTGGGCGTTGGGCTTGAGACAGTCAAGCAGATCAGCGCTCAGATGCAGCAGCGTAACTACGACGGTCTGCTGAAGTGATAAGGCTTCTCTTGATCGGCCCACCTGGGGCTGGCAAGGGAACCCAGGCTTCAAAACTGTCGGAAGTCTTTGGAATCCCAGCCATATCCACCGGGGACATCTTTCGCGAGAACGTAAAAAACGAAACTCCGCTTGGCCTTGAAGCTAAGTCGTATATGGATAGCGGTGCTTACGTTCCAGACTCGCTCACCAACGAACTGGTTCGCGACCGACTAAAAAACCCAGACTGCGCGAATGGATTCTTACTCGACGGTTACCCGAGAACCGCTGATCAGGTTAATGAGCTAGATGCAATCTTGCAAGAAACCAAGGGGTCGCTCGATGCCGTTATTCAATTAACCGCAGACCCAGATGAGGTTGTAAGGCGTCTTGCCAAGAGAGCAATCGATCAGGGCAGATCCGATGACACCGAAGATGTAATCAGAAACCGCATGGCGGTTTATGAGGAGCAAACTGCTCCCCTAATTACGATGTATGCGGCAAGGGGTTCTTTGGTAATGGTTGATGGCCTTGGTGAAATTGATGATGTGACCAACCGAATTGTGGAAGCACTCAACGCCAAGAGTCAGAGCTAGATTGTTCCTAGACAGTCAAGCAGAGTAAAAAATGTCCCGATCTGAATTTGAACTAAAAACGCCAGAGCAATTGATTGCTATGCGCAAAGCTGGACTGATTACTGCGAAAGCTTTGCAAGAGGTAAGAGAAGCTTGCGTTGCCGGGGTATCAACCGGTGAGCTCGATCGAATCGCTAACGAGACGATTGAGTCTTTTGGTGCTCACTCAAACTTCCAGCTCGTCGCAGGCTATAACCACACTATCTGCGCATCAATAAATCACGAGGTGGTGCACGGCATCCCGGCTCCAGAGAGAATTCTCGAGGCGGGGGACATTCTGTCGGTTGACTGCGGAGCACAGATCGACGGTTGGAACGGTGACAGCGCAATCACCATAATCGTTCCAAACCCGGACGGGTCTTTGCCGGAAACTGAAAAAGTAAAGTCAAGGCAAGAACTCTCCCGAGTGACCGAAGGTTCACTTTGGGCAGGCATCGCAGCTCTCGCGAAAGCTGAGCGGCTGAACGAAGTTGGGGCAGCCATCGAGGATTACATAGACGCTCAGGGAAAGTACGGGATCTTGGAAGATTACGTGGGTCACGGTATCGGTCGTAACATGCACGAGGAGCCCCCGGTCTATCACTTTCGGACCAAGGATCTGGGTCCTCTGGTTAGCCCGGGGCTAGCCGTTGCCATTGAACCGATGGTGACCGCGGGGTCTAATAAGACCAAGGTTTTGGCCGATGGTTGGACCGTGGTGAGCAAAGACAAATCCGATGCCTCGCACTGGGAGCACTCGATCGCCCTAACTGAGTCCGGGGTATGGGTATTGACCGCTCTGGATGGCGGAAAAGCCCGACTTGAGGCCCTCGGGGTGCCCTTTGGGGGGCTTTCGGAGTAGGAATTTAATTTCCTATTAGGCGTGTTTTAGCCTAAGCTTGAGGTTTGGCGCCGTAAGGGCAAAAATCCCATTTTTTGGATTGGTTTTTTGGTGCCTAAAAGACAAAGAAGATAAGTGAGGCTATGGCCAACAAAGACGGCGTCATTGAGATTGAGGGCTCGGTGGTTGAAGCTCTACCGAACGCAATGTTTCGAGTCGAGTTGACCAACGGACACAAGGTCTTGGCACATATCTCTGGAAAGATGCGACAGCACTACATTCGTATTCTTCCTGAGGACAAGGTCATTGTTGAACTGAGCACTTACGACCTCACCAGAGGTCGAATCATTTATCGCTACAAGTAAATCGGTTTTTTCAAAAAAGACCCTGAGGAAAAGTAAGAGACATGAAGGTTAACCCAAGCGTTAAGAAGATCTGCGACAAGTGCAAAGTTATTCGTCGCCACGGTCGCGTCATGATCATTTGCGAAAACCCTCGCCACAAACAGCGTCAGGGCTAAAGCCTTAGTTTCACAACAACTGAATATTTCCAATAGCTTTCCATCGGTAAGAAATTACCGAAACCTCCGGAGAAGGCCGGAGCTCAAAGAAATTTGAGGCGGTAAAGCTACAGACCTTCTAAGCAAACAGGAGTAATCCAAATGGCAAGAATTGCCGGCGTTGATATTCCACGTGACAAGCGTGTTGAAATCGCCCTAACCTACATCTACGGAATTGGTCGCACTCGTTCGGTCAAGACCCTAGAAGACACCAAGATTGACAAGAACATCCGAGTCAAGGATCTTTCCGACGAGCAGCTAATTGCTCTTCGTGATCACATCGAAGGTACTTACAAAACCGAGGGTGAACTTCGTCGTGACGTAGCAAGCGACATTCGCCGCAAGGTTGAAATCGGTAGCTACCAGGGAGTCCGCCACCGCAAGGGCCTTCCAGTCCACGGTCAAAGAACCAAGACCAACGCTCGTACTCGCAAGGGTCCAAAGCGCACCGTAGCCGGCAAGAAGAAGGCCGCTAAGTAGCGGGTCATAAAAGGACTTAGGAGAAAATCATGGCAGCAGCGAAGACAGCAGCTAAGGGCGCAGCCCGCAAGCCTCGTCGTAAAGAGAAAAAGAATGTCCAAGTTGGACAGGCTCACATCAAGTCGACTTTCAACAACACCATCATCTCGATCACCGACCCATCAGGTGCAGTTATCTCTTGGTCATCATCCGGTGACGTTGGTTTCAAGGGTTCCCGTAAGTCAACCCCGTTCGCAGCTCAGCTGGCAGCAGAATCTGCGGCCAAGAAGGCTCAGGAGCACGGACTCAAGAAGGTTGACGTATTTGTTAAGGGACCGGGTTCTGGTCGCGAGACTGCAATCCGTTCACTTCAGGCAGCAGGCCTAGAGGTCGGTTCGATTTCCGATGTGACCCCTCAGGCTCACAACGGTTGCCGCCCGCCAAAGCGTCGTCGCGTCTAACTATTTAGCTTCACTACCAACCGCAACAAACTGCCAAGTGGCCACTTGGCAGCCTAAACAAATGGACATCAAATAGCGGATGTTCAGCTGAAAGGAACCAAAGCAAGTGCTAATTGCTCAGCGCCCCACACTAAACGAAGAAGTTCTTTCATCCAACCGTTCCAGATTTGCTCTTGAGCCTCTGGAGCCAGGTTTTGGATACACACTTGGAAACTCACTGCGTCGCACCCTGCTCTCATCCATCCCGGGAGCTGCAGTCACCAACATCAGAATCGAAGGCGTAAGCCACGAGTTCTCAACTGTTGACTCAGTCAAGGAAGACGTCACCGAGATCATCTTGAACATCAAGGAACTGGTTGTCTCCTCAGAGAACGACGCTCCTGTTGTTGCACACCTAAAGAAGTCAACCGCGGGTGTTGTCACCGCAGCTGACATCCAGGCTCCAGCCGGAGTTGAGATTCACAACCCAGAGCTAGCTATCGCTACCTTGACCGGTAAGGGCAAGTTCGAAGTTGAGCTAATCATTGAGCGTGGCCGTGGCTACGTTCAGGCTTCCCAGAACAGAAACCCAGACTCTGACCCAGGGGTAATCCCAATCGACTCGATTTACTCACCTGTGCTAAAGGTGTCTTACCGCGTTGAGGCTACCCGTGCGGGAGAGTTCACCAACTTCGACAAGCTAATCGTTGACGTTGAGACCAAGCCTTCGATGACCCCGCGCGATGCAGTTGCATCAGCTGGATCAACCCTGGTTGAGCTATTTGGCTTGGCTAGAGAGTTGAACGAAGCAGCCGAGGGTATCGAGATCGGTCCAGCTCCGGTTGAGGCTGCACTCTCTCCAGAGCTAGCACTTCCAATCGAAGAGCTAGACCTAACAGTTCGTTCTTACAACTGCCTAAAGCGCGAGGGTATCAATACCGTCGCTGAGCTTATTGGGCTAACCGAAGAGCAGCTAATGAACATCAGAAACTTCGGATCCAAGTCAGTTGACGAGGTTCGCGACAAGCTGGTTTCCATGGGCCTTAGCTTCAAGGAGTCAGCGCCTGGTTTTGACGCTGCTTACTTCAGCGCCACCTACGAAGAAGAGGACCAGGTCTAAGACCTGAGCCTAGAAACACTAGAGGAGAAACAAAATGCCTACCCCAACCAAGGGCCCCCGTCTCGGTGGCGGACCAGCTCACGAAAGAATGTTGCTCAACAACATGGCTCGTTCGCTGTTCATCAATAAGTCCATCACCACAACCGAGACCAAGGCAAAGCGCCTTCGTCCAATCGCTGAGCGCCTAGTAACTTTCGCAAAGCGCGGTGACCTGCACTCTCGTCGTCGAGTAATGCAGTCGATCACCGACCGAAACGTAGTTCACGAGCTTTTTGTGAACATCGCACCCCTAGTAGCAGAACGCCAAGGCGGGTACACCCGCATAACCAAGCTTGGCTTCCGTAAGGGTGACAACGCTCCAATGGCGGTAGTCGAATTGGTTTTGGACCCAGTCCAGGCCAAGAAGATGAACAAAAAGCCAAAGCTTGAAAATGCTGTTAAGGCAGCGCCTAAAGCTCAAGCTCCGCTCGAGGAAGCAATAGCAGAAACTCCGGTCGAGGAAGTTGCAGTTGAAACTGCAGCTCCCGAGACAGTAGTTGAAGCACCGGCCGAGGCACCAGTTGCCGAAGCTGAAGCAACAGAGGTAGTAGCAGAGGCACCGGCGGCTGAAGAAGCTCCGGCTGCAGAGGCTGCAACCGAAGAAGCACCTGCTTCTGAAGAAGAGAGCAAGTAGTACCAAGGAAATGACAAAACCCGTTGACCTAAAGGTCGACGGGTTTAGTCGTTACCGGATTGACTTCGGCTACGACGGAACTGATTTCGCAGGTTTCGCGAAGCAGCCAGGGCATAGAACTGTTCAGTCAGAGCTGGTCAAGGGTCTCGAGGTAATCTTCGGTAAGTCCAACAAGGATTTTGGTATGAGAGTTGCCGGTAGAACCGACGCCGGTGTCCACGCTCAGCACCAGGTGGTGCATATTGATCTTTCCCCCTCTCAAATAAAGCGCATCGGGAGAAACCCGGATGTTGCAAGCCGAGTCAACACGGCTCTTCCGGAAGACATCAGAGTGTTCAGCTTTGAAAAGGCACCGGCCGGGTTTGACGCCAGGTACTCGGCGAGCTTTAGGAGGTACCGTTTCCGGATTGCCGACAAGTCAAGCTTTGTTGATCCGCTGCAGATTAGGTACGTCCTAAAGCTCAAGGTTGATCTTGATTTGAAGCTAATGCGACAGGCCGCAAAGCATATGGTTGGGCTTCATGACTTCGGGGCTTTTTGTAAGGCGCGGGCCGGAGCTTCGACCGTGAGAAGGATTCGGTATATCAAAATCAAGAGAAATCCAAAAGATGGCAACATCGTGGAGATCGAGCTGAAGGGTGACGCTTTTTGTCACAACATGGTTAGGTCCTTAACCGGGGCGCTGGTTGCTGTTGCCAGGGGTCGGGCAGAGGTTTCGGACGTCGTCGATAGGCTCAGCTCGGCTAGCCGGGTGGGGTCTTTCAAGGTCCTGGGGCCAAGGGGATTGAGTCTTATTGAGGTGGGCTACCCGAGGGACTCAAAACTTGCCGAACAGGCCGAAAAAGCCCGTAGATTGCGGTCTCTGGAGGAAAATTAGGGTTTGACCATAGAGCTTGGCAGGGGCTAAACTTGGAACTTGTTGCGGGTTCCTAGAGACCCCAAAATTTCAGGGTTTAAATCCTGGATGAACAAAATCGACTAAAGAAAAAGTAAGGCGAATTAGCGTGCGTACGTATTCACCAAAGGCTCACGAGCTAGATAACAAGTGGCTAATCATTGACGCCACCGATGTAGTCCTAGGCCGTTTGGCAAGCCAGGCAGCGACGCTGCTCCGTGGCAAGCACAAGCCAACCTTTGCTCCTCACATGGACAACGGTGACTTCGTGATTATCGTAAACGCCGACAAGGTTGCCCTTACCGGTTCAAAGCTCTTGCAGAAGAAGGCTTACCGTCACTCCGGTTACCCGGGTGGACTAACCGCTACTACTTACGCAGAACTCCTTGAGAAGTCCCCTGAGAAGGCCGTTGAAAAAGCCATCCGCGGAATGATTCCAAAGAACTCTCTAGGTCGCGACCAGCTTGCCAAGCTAAAGGTTTACCGCGGAGCAGAGCACCCGCATGCCGCACAGAAGCCAACCAAATTTGTTATTGATCAGGTGGCCCAGTAATAACTGGGACAGATAAGAAACTAGAGGAATACCTTGCCAAAGAACGAAACCGAAGCAGCAGTTTCTAGCTATTCAACAGAGTCTCCAGCAGATTCTGTCAAGACAGAAACCAAGAAGGTTAGAAAGCCACTGACTGTGCCAGGCAATGGCCTAGGTCGTCGCAAGGAAGCAATCGCACAGGTGCGCATGGTTCCAGGAACCGGCGTCATCAAGGTCAACGGTCGCGAGCTAGCAGAGTATTTCCCAAACAAGTTGCACCAGCAGCTGGTTCAGGATCCCTTCACAGTTCTAGAGCTGTCCGGCTCCTATGACGTAGTTGCCAAGATCACCGGTGGTGGCTCGGCTGGACAGGCTGGAGCACTTCGCCTAGGAATCGCTCGTGCGCTGAACCTAATCGACGAAGACAACAACCGCGCGACCCTAAAAAAGAATGGTTTTCTTTCCCGCGACTCCCGCATCAAGGAGCGTAAGAAGGCTGGACTTAAGAAGGCTCGAAAGGCTTCTCAGTTCTCCAAGCGTTAATCCAAGTTTTGGATTTCGCTAACTTACTATCATGGCTCGCCTATTCGGCACCGACGGGGTAAGAGGTCTCGCAAATAGAGACATTACCGTCGACTCCGCTCTAAAACTTGCTCAAGCAGCAGCCATCGTGCTTGGCGAAAAAGCCAGAAGCCGGGGTCAAAAACCAATTGCGGTTATTGGCCGCGATCCAAGAATCTCTGGCGAGTTTCTAGCAGCAGCAATTTCTTCCGGACTTGCCTCAAGCGGAGTTGACGTTTTTGACGCTGGAGTTTTACCAACACCGGCAACTGCTTTTTTGACAGCCGACCTAGACGCCGACTTCGGAGTCATGATCTCGGCTTCCCACAACCCCGCTCCGGATAACGGCATCAAATTCTTCTCGCGCGGTGGACACAAGCTTCCAGATGATGTCGAAGACCAGATTGAAGCAGCTTTGAGAAAGAAACCGCTTTCTCCGGTCGGTGCAGAAATTGGTCACGTGCAGCGCTTCGCCGATGCTGAAGATCGGTACCTAGTTCACCTGCTCGGAACTTTGCCAAACACCCTAAAGGGAATCAAGGTCGTGGTGGACTGTGCGAACGGTGCGGCAAGTGCGGTGTCTCCCGAGGCTTTCAAGGACGCCGGTGCGGAAGTGATCGTGATCGGAAACGATCCAGATGGTCACAACATAAACCTCGGGTGTGGATCTACTCATTTGAGTAGCCTGCAGGCAGCGGTACTAGAGCACAAGGCAGACATCGGCATCGCTCACGATGGCGACGCCGATAGAACACTTGCGGTTGATGAAACTGGCCAGGTGGTTGACGGAGATCAGATCATGGCCATTTTGGCAATGGCCGCCAAAGACAGGGGAGAGCTGGCAAGAAACACTTTGGTAGCAACCGTAATGAGCAACCTAGGTCTTCGACTTGCCATGAAGCAAGCCGGCATTGAAATGATTGAAACCAGGGTTGGCGACCGATATGTTCTCGAGCAAATTCGTGAAGGCGGCTACACCCTGGGAGGCGAGCAGTCGGGACATCTAATCTTTTCGCAATTTGCAACCACCGGTGATGGCATCTTGACGGGTCTTCAGCTAGTTGCCCAGATGGCTTCAACCGGCAAGAGTCTAAAAGAGCTTGCTTCGGTGATGAGCGTCTACCCACAGGTACTCATAAATGTTCCAGGCGTTGACCGCTCGGGCGTTGAAACCAACGCCGAATTACAAAAGGTTGTTCAAGAAGCCGAGAAAGAGCTCAGCGAGAACGGTCGGGTTCTGCTTCGAGCTTCAGGGACAGAACCACTGGTTCGCGTTATGGTCGAGGCCATGGAATCGGGAACCGCTCAGAGCTGGGCGGAGAGAATAGCTCGAGTCGTTGAGCGCGAACTAAAGCTTTCTTAGAAGAACTGATTCCACAGCGTGCTTATCGCCCTTTTTTAGAACCAGTGTTGCCCTCGAGCGAGTCGGCAAGATGTTCTCCGTCAGATTTGGCAAGTTGATGCTTTGCCAAATCTCAGCGGCCTTCTCTAGAGCCTTATCAAGGGGCATCTCGGCGTAGCGGTGGAAATAGCTGGCGGGGTTTGTGAAGGCTGATTCTCGAAGCTCATGGAAGCGATTTAGAAACCAATTAGAGATGTTTTGCGTTTCTGCATCAACGAAGATCTTGAAGTCAAAGTAATCGCTAAGTGTAACTTCCTGATCGGGTCCGGGGGATTGCAAAACATTCAGCCCCTCGATGATCACCACATCTGGTGAGCCAACGGTTTCAAACTTATCTGGAACTATGTCGTAGGTTAGGTGCGAATAGATTGGCGCCTGAACGTTTTCCTTTCCACTTTTGATGTCCGCAACAAAGTTTAGGAGAGCCATTCGGTCATAAGATTCCGGAAACCCCTTGCGGTGCATCAGGGAACGTTTTTCAAGCTCATGGTTTGGATATAAAAAACCATCGGTTGTTATAAGGGCAACCTTCGGAGTTCCCTCCCAGCGTGTGAGTAATTCTCGAAGCAATCTAGAGACGGTTGATTTTCCGACCGCAACCGAACCGGCGATGCCGATAATGAAAGGAACTTTTGCACTTCTTTCTCCAAGGAAATTGCTGGTTGCTTTGTGAAGTTTGGAGTACTCGGAGACGTAGATGTTTAGGAATCTAGACAGTGGGAGGTAGACCTCACGGACTTCTTTTATGTCTAGGAAATCACCCAGGCCCCTAATCTGAGCGATCTCGGCCTCGGTTAGGGGAAGCTCGGTGCTATTGCCAAGTTCGGCCCAATCGGCACGGGAAATTTCAACAAAAGGCGTTGGGTTGGCGCTTTGTTTGCTTGTTGGCGTAGCCGAAGAGTTCACAACAAGCCATTCTGCCGTAAATTAGGAGGGTGTGCGGAATCGTTGGCTACGTAGGACCTAAATCAACCCAGGAAGTTCTCCTGGGTGGTTTGCGTCGTCTGGAGTATCGAGGCTATGACTCAGCCGGCATCTCAGTAATAAGTGACGGAGCACTGGCCACTCGCAAAAAAGCCGGCAAGCTCGATAACCTCGTTGCCGACATCAAAGCTCACCCAATCAAAGATTCCAGAATCGGTATCGGACACACCCGCTGGGCAACCCACGGTGCACCAACCGATCAAAATGCCCACCCGCACCTGGGAGGCCCAACCAGCAAGCTTGCTCTGATTCATAATGGAATCATCGAGAACTTCTCCGAGCTCAAGCAGGAACTTCTCGATTCCGGGGTTAGTTTCGCCAGCGAAACAGACTCCGAGGTGGCCGCTCACCTGATCGCAAATGAGTTCGAGGATTCCAAGGACTTAGTTTCCTCCTTCGGTAAAGTCGTGAATCGCCTTCACGGAGCCTTCACCATCCTTGTAATTCACGAGGACTTTCCAGATCTGATTCTTGCTGCTCGAAAAAATGCACCACTGGTTATCGGTATCGGCGAGGGCGAAAACTTCCTAGGCTCGGACGTTGCAGCTTTTGTTGAGCACACTAAAAGGGCAATTTCAGTCGGTCAGGACGAAATTGTTATGTTGCGCCCGGAGGGCGTTGAGATTCAAGGATTTGATGGCCACAAAGTTTCGCCCAAGGAATTCACAATCGACTGGGATGCATCGCAAGCTTCCAAGGGCGGTTGGCCATCGTTCATGGCAAAAGAAATTGCCGACCAACCTCAGGCGGTAGCCGACACTCTGATGGGTCGAATCAACTCGGAAGGGGTAGTCACCCTTCCAGAAATAGACGGACTGGACACCAAAGATTTGATGTCAATCGATCGGATTATTGTGGTGGCTTGCGGCACCGCCAGCTACGCCGGCGAGATTGCCAAGTATGCGATTGAGAAGTGGGCAAAGATTCCAGTCTCGGTTGAGTTGGCTCACGAGTTTCGCTACCGCGACCCAATACTGACCTCGAAGACTTTGATTGTTGCAATCAGCCAGTCCGGTGAAACCATGGACACCTTGATGGCAACTCGCTACGCCAAGGAGCAGGGCGCCAAAGTCTTGGCAATCTGCAACACCCAGGGGGCGACCCTGGCGCGCGAATCAGATGCCGTGATCTACACCCACGCCGGTCCCGAGGTTGCGGTTGCATCCACCAAGGCACTGACCGCTCAGATGACTGCCGTTTATCTGCTCTCGCTATTTCTTGCAACCGGAAGATCTTCTCTGAGCGAGACGGAACTTGCTGAGCTTGGCAAGGAGCTACTAAAGCTTCCTGCTAAAGTCACCGAAGTTTTGGAGTCTCTAGAGCAGGTCACCTTGCTTGCTAAGCAGATGGCTGATGTTAGAACTGTTTTGTTCTTGGGTCGAAACGTTGGTTTCCCGGTTGCCATGGAGGGTGCCCTAAAGCTCAAGGAGCTTGCATACATCCACGCCGAAGGCTTTGCAGCGGGTGAACTAAAGCACGGACCTATTGCTTTGATTGAAAAAGATCAGCCTGTGATTGTGATTTTGCCTTCGCCTAGCGACCCGCTACACCCGAAGGTAATCTCCAACATTCAAGAGATTAAGGCTCGTGGTGCGAAGGTAATTGCAATCGCCGAGCAGGGCGATAAAGAGGTAGCTAAGTACGCCGAGAATGTCTGGTTCGTACCAGCCACCAACTGGCTGATGGCACCGGTTTTGACCGTAATACCGCTTCAGGCCTTTGCCATGGAACTTGCCAACGCCAAGGGGCTGGATGTCGATCAGCCTCGGAACTTAGCTAAGTCGGTAACGGTCGAATAATGATTGTTGGAATCGGGGTCGATCTAGTCGATGTCGCCAGATTCGAAACGGCGATTGAAAATACTCCAAAACTAAAGGACCGTCTTTTCACCGATGGTGAAAAGTCCCTGAATGGCTATTCCCTCGCGGCACGCTTTGCGGCCAAAGAGGCACTTATGAAAGCTGTGGGGAAAGCCCAGGGGCTTTCCTTTCAAGAAGTAGAAATAACAAAAGATGAGTTCGGTAAGCCAGGTTTTGAACTGAGCGGCCAAAGTAAAGCCACCGTTTTTGATAGAGGAATTGCCAACCTCCACCTGTCCCTTAGCCACGACGGCGGCATGGCCGTTGCATACGTGGTTGCGGAGGGCACATGAGAACCATCGAAATAAATCTTGAGGCAATAGCTGCAAATTACAAAATCCTAAAGTCCATGTCAGGGGCCAAGGTAATGGCAATTGTTAAGGCCGACGGATTTGGGCACGGAATGATCGAAGTTGCCAGAAGACTGGAATCGATAAACGTCGACATGTTGGCAACGGCAGACTTAGATGAAGCAGAACAAATTCGAGCAGCCGGAATCAAATCGCCGCTGATGGCTTGGCTGCATGGGAAGAATACCGACTTTGCAGAGGCAATCGAAAACGATATTCAGATTGGGCTTTCAACCGTTCAAGGACTTGAGTCGGTAGCCGCCGCAGCCAAGAAAGTTTCGGGCTGTGCGGGGGTACACCTAAAGGTAGACACCGGGCTAGGTCGAAATGGAGCTGCGCTAGCAGACTGGCCAGAAGTTATCACCAAGGCAGTTGAGCTAGAAGCGGCCGGATTGGTAAAACTGATTGGAGTCTTTAGCCACCTTTCTGGAACCAGCGAGAAAGACGATGCGGAACAGCTAGAAGTTTTCGAGGAAGCTATTGCCACCGCCCAAGGTCTCGGAGCAAACTTCGAGTATCGGCACCTAGCAGCTTCAAACGCCACCTTGAATTACAAAAAGACCCAGTTGGACATGGTTCGGGTTGGACTCGCCCTATACGGGTTGGACCCAAACGCAGCAACCAGTGCCGCAAGTTTTGGACTCGTTCCAGCCATGCGGGTTAGCTCAGAGGTGGTGTCCGTAAAGCAGGTTCCGGCGGGCCATGGGGTGAGCTATGGATACCTTCACAAGACTTTAGAGCCCACAACCCTAGCCCTTGTTCCCTTCGGCTACGCCGAAGGTATGCCAAGGATTGCAACCGGTAAGGCCAGTGTTTTGCTAAACGGCAAGCGCTACCCAATTCTTGCTCGCATAGCGATGGATCAATTCGTGTTGGATGTTGGAAACGACAGCGTCAAGGTGGGGGACGAGGTAGTTATTGTCGGCGACGCCAAAAAGGGAGAGCCAACCGCCGAAGAGCTAGCTGATGCGGCTGGAACCATTAACTACGAGATTGTGACTCGAATGGGCGGACGGGCTAAGCGGGTATTTCGGTGAGCGGGGATTCCGCAGCTCTGGTACTTGCAATTCCAACCGAAGACCAGATGCAAGAGTTTGGTTTTCGACTCGGCTCATTACTTTCTGCTGGAGACCTAATTTCTCTAAACGGACCACTCGGTGCCGGAAAGACAACTCTGACCAGGGGGATTGGGGAAGGTGTTGGCGCCGAAGGGAATGTTTCCTCGCCAACTTTTTTGATTGCTAGAACGCATCCAACAAATTCGGGAACACCCTTTCACCACATCGACGCTTACCGACTCACTACTGCTGACGAGCTGGATGATCTAGATATAGATTTTGCTGGAAGCATATCGGTAATCGAGTGGGGAAGTGGCTTCGCCGAAGGCCTAGTCGACTCGATGTTGGAAATCAACATCGAGCGCGATTTGGAAACCGACCTTCGAACCATGTCCCTAAAGGGCTCTGGAAGATTTGCCGACGTAGAAAGTTTTCTGGGAGAAACGCGATGACTCAGGTACTACTGGCAATTGACACAAGTTCGGGAACGGCAGTATCGGTTCTCATCGACGGAGTTGTTGCGAGCGAGCTCTACGATGGCAATTCCATGCAGCACGCCGAAAACATCGGCGTGCTACTTTCAAAGGCCCTAAATGTTGCCGGTAAGAAATCCTCGGAGGTCACTGCCGTTGCAGTTGGGGTTGGGCCTGCTCCCTTCACGGGTCTTCGAGTCGGGGTTGCAGCCGCTAAGTTATTTGCCGAAGGAGTAAAGGTTCCGATTTTTGGAGTTTCATCCCTTGCCGCGATTGCCTTCGCAGAACCACTCGAGGAACCGACTCTCATATTGACCGACGCCAGAAGATCCGAGGTCTACTTCGGTCTTTACCAAGACAGGACCAGGCACGGCGACCCGAAGGTGCTTTTGGGGCCAGGGGTAAAAAAACTAGCCGAGCTTGAGGCAGAGCTTGCCTCCTCGGGGATTGGCTATAAAACAGTCCAGTCTCAGCTAAAGGCTTCAAACATCGGCCTTTTGGCCCTGGCTCAGCTTGCCGAGGGGACCGCAGATTCCAAGGTTTTAGCCAATTACCTAAGGGCTCCCGATGCGGTGCCTGCCAAGGGTAAGAAGGTTAGTGGATGAGTCATCAGCTAAGGCCCGCCACCGAGGCCGATCTTGAATTCATCATGGAGCTTGAAAAGGTGAGCTTTGGCAAAGACTCCTGGTCTAAATCCACCATGAGGGCAGAACTACTTGCCCCACATACCTTTTATCTTGTTGCTTACCTAGACGAGAAGATTGTTGGCTACGCAGGCCTAAGCAAAGTCAGCAGTTCAGCATCGGCAGATATCCAAACCATTGCGGTGGATGAAACCCTGAGGCGTCAGGGCATTGGCCGAGAGCTCATGGAAAAACTGATTGCGCAGGCTATTCAGCTGGGGGCAACCGAGTTATACCTGGAAGTTCGTGAAGACAAGATTGCTCCTCGGAAACTTTACGAAGCACTCGGCTTCGAAGCAATTGATAGAAGAGCAAACTATTATCAACCCGACGGTGTTGCTGCGATTGTGATGAGACGCACTTTAGCGGGCCAGGGGATAAATGAACCGGTGGTGCTGGGCATTGAAACCAGCTGCGACGAAACCGGAATTGGAATAGTTCGAGGAACCACATTATTGGCAAACGTGATTTCTTCTTCAATGGATCAGCACGCGAGATTCGGAGGTGTGGTGCCAGAAATTGCAGCGAGGGCTCACCTCGAGGCCCTCGAGGCAACACTTCAAAAGGCGCTACACGACGCTGGAATTTCAATCAACGAAGTTGATGCGGTTGCCGTCACCAATGGCCCGGGTCTAGCAGGAGCGCTGATGGTTGGTGTTGGAGCTGCCAAGGCACTGGCGGTGGCAATTGATAAACCAATCTATGCTGTGAACCATTTGGTGGCTCACGTTGCAGTTGATGTCTTAGAGCGCGGAAAACTTGAAACCCCAACCGTCGCACTCTTAGTTTCCGGTGGACACACCTCTTTACTGCTGGTGAGAGATCTACTCACGGATGTGGAGCTACTGGGAGAAACAATTGACGACGCCGCAGGCGAAGCCTTCGACAAAATCGCCAGGGTCTTAGGTCTTAGCTACCCGGGAGGACCCGAGATTGATCGGGCGGCCAAAGACGGCGACTCCAAGGCTGTCAGGTTCCCTAGGGGCCTTACTTTGCCCAAGGATCAGGAAAAACACCGCTATAACTTCAGCTTCTCAGGACTCAAAACCGCCGTTGCCAGGCACGTTGAGCTCGCCGAGTCAAGGGGCGAGGAGGTCAAAACCGCGGACATCGCAGCCTCGTTCCGGGAGGCGGTGGTTGATGTGTTGCTCACCAAGGCAATAAACGCGTGCCTCGACAACAACGTCCCGAGGCTGATTCTTGGAGGGGGAGTAGTTGCAAATGCCAGGCTCCGGGAAGTTGCCGCCGAGCGCTGTGGGGAGGCGGGGATTGAGCTTCGAATTCCGGGCCTCTCGCTCTGTACCGATAACGGTGCCATGATTGCCTCTCTTGCGGCCCAAAAGATTATGGCCGGTGAGGCGCCGAGCGAGCTTGACTTTGGGGTTTACTCAACTCTTGCTGTTTAGGTTTTGGCTTAGCCCCGAAGCGGAAGAGCAACACCGATTGCCACAAAAACTCCACCGAATACTCGGTTTACTTTCTTGCCAAACTTGGCAAGCCAGGGTTGGATCTTGTTAGCAAGCGACGCGACAACGTATTCGTAGATAAATTCAATCACTACAAACGTTGAAGCCATAACAACAAACTGAGTCAGTAAAGAAATGTTTGGATCAATAAACTGCGGCAAGAAAGCCACAAAAAACAAGATTCCCTTTGGGTTAGTTAGCGCAGCCAGCGCTCCCTGTCTAAATAGCGAGGGACTTGAAATGTGCTCTATGACTTTTGGACTTGCCTCGCCAAGCGATGGCGAACGCCAAACTTGAATACCCAGCCAAATCAGATATCCCCCTCCTAGAAACTTCAAAACAATCAGGGCTTGAGAGGAAGCTACCAGCAGAGCACCGATTCCAAACATCGATAGACCAATCACGGTGGCAAAGCCAACCGAGCCGCCCAATATAGTAGCGATGGTTTTTCTGGTTCCATAAATTGCCCCGTGAGTTAGCGCTAGCAATCCGTTGGGGCCAGGGGTAAGGGTCAGACCCAGAACCGCCACAAAGTAAATCAGCCAGTTGCTAATCTCCACGGACTATCGTTTTGCAATCTCAGAAAGAGCGGTTGCTTTAGCTGTTTCCGCGCTGGTTTGCTGAAGAACTGCAGTGGCAATTTCTTTGGCGTCGGAAAGTGACAGCGAAGAAAGAGCATTACGAACGGCTTCTACTTGGGACTTCGAAGAGCTAACTGATTCAATGCCAAGTCCAGCTAACACAACTGCAAACGCTGGATCTGAAGCACTTTCACCACAAACTCCTGATGTGATGCCAGCAGACTTAGCGGCCTTAGCAATTTGGGCCAAAGACGCGATAAGGGCCGGTTGCCAGTGGTTCAAAAGGGCCCCGAGGGATGGGTTCATGCGGTCTGCCGCAAATAGGTACTGAGAGAGGTCATTGGTTCCAACCGATACGAAGTCCACAATGCCCGCGAGCTTGTCCACCATCAGAGCAATCGACGGTGTTTCGATCATAATTCCGACTTTGTACTCACCAAGCGATCTCGCCAAATCACTAAAGGCCTTGGCCTCTTGGGCGGTGGCGATCATCGGAGCCATCACCCAAACTTCGCGGCCGGTGTCTTTTCTGGCGGTCTCCAAAGCTCTTAGCTGGCCCTCGATAAAGCCCCGGTGCTCTTCGATGAGTCGGTAGCCACGAACCCCAAGTGAAGGGTTTTCTTCCTCTGGCATATTCAAAAACGGAACTGGCTTATCGCTACCAGCATCGATGGTTCGCACCACAATTGGACCCTTTGGCGCTGCTTTCAAGATGGCGGTGTAGCTGGCAACTTGCTGCTCGAGGCTTGGCTCGGTTTTGGCCGATAGATATAAAAGCTCAGTTCTGAAAAGGCCAACTCCGTTGGCATTGGTTTGACTGGCTGAAACAGCATCATCTAGGGAGCCAATGTTGGCACGCACTGGAATTAAGGGCTCATCGTTGATGGCAATGAATTCAATCGACTTTGTCGCAAGGGATACATCGTCGCCGACCACGACTCGGTCACCGACCGGGTCAACTAGAACTCTGTCTCCTGATTGAAGTTTCGCTGCTTCGGGGCACGAGACAACTGCTGCGATGGATTTTGATCGACAGATGATTGCGGTGTGTGAAGTTGGTCCGCCCTTATAGGTGATTACTCCCACCACAGCATCGGTGAACTGCGCGGTGTCGGCTGGGGAGAAGTCCTCGCCCACCAAAACAATTTGTCCTGTATCCGGAATAGAAAGTGACATTTCTATTCCTGCGATTCGAGCCTGGACCCTTTTGGAGAGGTCTTGGAAGTCGGCAACTCTTTCATTGAATGTTGGATCTCCGCTAAGCAGCTCAGAGAATTCATCGACAGCTTTTCCGAAGGCTGCAGCAGCCGACCAACCGTCTTCGATGTTTGCGGAAGCAACTTCGAAAAGTTCGTCGTCTTCCAAAAGTATCTTGAGCGCATCAAAAATTTCTGCGGTGGTGCCGCCGGCTTTGGAACCGAGTTCATCCATTGTTCCAGAAACAAAATCAATTGCCGAACGCATTTCGGCAAGCTCTTGGTCTTTGGTACTTGTCGACTTGCTCCACTCTGGGAGTGGCTGAGCTGGCTTTACAACCAATACTTCGCCAACCGCTGAGCTAAGCCCGACCCCTAGCCCCGAAAAGATTGTGCCTACGGAAGATGACAATTACTCGCCCTTGAGCAGTTCTTCGATTTCCGCGATGATGCCATCGGCAAGCGATTGGTCGTCGGTTGGAACATCCACGGTGAGAGTTTCCCCGGTTGAGATCTTTAGTGCCATCATGCGAAGAGCTGAGTTGGCCTTGGCAAATTCTTGACCCTCCCTGCCGATTGTTATCTCAAGGCCCGACTCTTTTACTAGCTTTACTATTTGGCTCGCGGGTCTGGCGTGTAGTCCGATTGGGTCCAGAACCTGAACTTGACCTTGTATCGAGGACATCATTTACTCCTGCCAGGGGATGTGGGGTTAGATGATCTAATTATGGCTGTTTTCTCGGGCGCCTGAGCAAAAGATACTTCCCTAAAGCTCTCAGGCAGCTCCCAGCTCATCCTCACTGTTTATCCAGTTTGCTGTGGTCAACTTTAGCTAGATAAACCTCTAACAAAAAGGAGCCAATCATGGCTGATACAAAGAACCAGAAATTTGATTTCACCAAGCTAAATACCCTGGCGGTAGTCTCCATCGCCTCGGCTCTAACATCCATTGGAGCTGTGGCCGCAATCATCACCGGCCACGTGGCTCTGACTCAAATCAAGAGATCCGGTGAGTCAGGCCGGGGTCTAGCTCTTGCCGGGACAATCGTTGGCTACGTCACCATCGCCTTCTGGGTTTTGGGAACCATCGCCTTCGCACTAGCTGGAGCGTACCTCAGGGGCCAGTACGGCCTCGATGGTGGCATGGGAATGTACCGCATGGGCTGGGATAAATAAATAACGTTTAGTTGCCAATAGGTTGAGCAACTAGCACTCGGTGGGCGTCGCCCACTCTGGTAACAATCAGAGTGGCGGCGCCTTCCCCTTTGGGGGCAAGTTGCTTTCGCAACTCCTCCGGGGAAACATCACTGCCGCGCTTTTTGATTTCTAGAATCCCAATCTTGTTCTCGCGAACATAAGCCTTTAGTTTTTTACGATCAAACACTAGGTTGTCAATTACCTCGTACCCCTTAAGCCAAGGTGAAGAGATCTTTTTATTTGAACTCAGGTATGCAATCTCCGGGCTAATGAGAGTAAGCCCAAGGGGCTTTGCAAAATCCGCAATTAGTCCCGATCGAATCAACGAGTTGTCCGGCTCGTAAACAAAATTTCCAATGTCAGCAAGATCGGCGTTCGGGCTTTCCATCTCGGGGGATGTGATTTCGTGTTGGCCGGTTGTAGAAATTAGGAGCGCGGAGCGCGCGATTGATTCGCGGGCTAGTTTTCCAAACCATAAACAAAGTTCAACTAGATCACCGTCAACCGATACCCACTGCGCTTCACAACCCTCTGGAATCTGTCTCTTGTCGTGGCCAGGACCTAGCTTGATTCCGGTTGGTTTTGTCTTGGCCTTCTCGAGTACAAAGTTGTAATTCGGTGAAAAATTAGCTGGATCAAAATGTCTTTGGGTTGAAGCCTTCTTGGGTCCGTGCAGCTCTCTTCTTGCGGGATCAAAATACAGTGCTTCGAAACTGGAGAGATCTAGAGCTTCAACATCGGCTATCTCAACCGTGGCGTTTTCAAACGGGGCCAGGTTATAGGTGGCAACGGCGGCAGTGACCTCGTCGATTTCGAAGGCCTTTACTTCTATCCCCAGTGAGGCAAGGGCCATGGATTCGGCCCCTATCCCACAACCCAGATCAGCAACCTGCCTAATGCCGGCTGATCGGAACCTGCCGGCGTGAATGGCTGCGGCCTTGAGCCTCGAGGCCTGCTCGAGGCCCGCCTCGGTAAAGAGCATTTGGGAGGCAAATTCGCCGAATTTGGTCACTGCCCTTTTTCTAAGCTTGGCCTGAGTCAAAACCGCTGCTACGGTGGCGGGGTCGTGGCCCTCGGATCTGAGCCTGGAAACCAGGGCAACAACATCCGTCGAGGAGGTGTAGTCGATCTGGGCCAGGAGGGCCCGCCCGGCCCCATCGGCCAGCCTTATAAAGTCCTCGCGATCCATTTATAGAGGCTACCAACCGCCGCCTTGGGCTTTGGGCCCTGGCCGTGCTAATGTTCTAGTTAGCACTCTCACCTCGAGTCTGCTAATCACCTAAAAACTTACTCAAACGAAGAAGAGGTCATAATGTCGGTTTCAATCAAGCCGCTTGAAGATCGTATTGTTGTCCGCCCAATGGCTGCCGAGCAGGTAACCGCATCGGGTCTGGTAATCCCAGACACCGCTCAGGAGAAGCCACAGGAGGCCGAGGTTGTTGCAGTTGGTCCAGGTCGCGTAGACGACAAGGGCAACCGCATCCCGGTTGACGTAGCTATTGGTGACAAGGTCATCTTCTCAAAGTATGGCGGCACCGAGCTAAAGTATGGCGGCGAGGACTACCTCGTGCTATCAGCTCGCGACGTTCTAGCGATCGTCACGAAGTAAGAAGTTCTTCTCTAAGACCCCAAGCCTTAATCGGCTTGGGGTCTTAGCTTTAACCCCTAGATTTGGTTTGTGAACGAAAAGACCAAAGGCATCGGCTACGGTCTTTCGGCGTACCTAATTTGGGGAAGCTTCCCGATTGTTATTGCTCTGCTTTCTTTTGCAGATCCTTTTGAGATTGTGGTCTGGCGAGTAATCTTTGGTTTTGCCTTTGGCTTTTTAGTCATCCTGCTAACCAAGAACTTTCGAGAATACTTATCCGTTTTCAAAAAACCTAAACAGCTAATCTGGATAACCCTTGCCTCAGTTGTGATCTATATCAATTGGCAGGTTTACGTTTATGCCGTTGCCTCCGGCAATGTTTTAGAGGCTTCGCTTGGGTACTTTATTAATCCACTTGTGACGATTGCACTCGCCACAATCTTTCTAAAAGAAAAACTCAACGTGCTGCAGTGGATATCGGTGGGCTTGGGTGTTGTTGCCGTGTTAATCCTTTCCGTAAATTACGGTCAGCCGCCGTTTATCGCGCTCACCCTGGCGCTTTCGTTTGGAATCTACGGCCTAGCTAAAAATAAACTCGGAGGAAAAGTCTCGGCACTAAACAGTTTCACGGTTGAGACCACTCTTTTACTTCCACTTGGGATTGTTCAACTTGTGTTCTTGGCAGGCATCATGCAGGTCCAGTTTGGCTACGCGGGGCTTGGCCCCTCACTTGGCCTCGCGGCCTACGGAGTCTTGACCGCAATACCTCTGCTGCTGTTTGGGGCAGCAGCTAAGCGGGTTCCGCTAAGCTACATAGGTTTTATGCAGTATCTGACCCCCATTCTCCAATTCCTTCTGGGCCTTTTTCTGTTTCAGGAACCGATGCCGGCAGCCCGATGGGTGGGTTTTGCAATGGTCTGGTTCGCGCTATCAATTTTGTCCTTCGATGCTCTAAGGCAGCTTCGGAACCGGTCCAGGATCGTGGCTCCGGTGGCCTGAAGCCGACACTCCTATTTCCGAAACCTAATTGTTACGTAGGGTACATGGTTGGCTCAGGCTGCTGATTTCGTAGTGATTTTGAAATTTTGGCTTATTTATGGCCAATTTTTTTAGGTAATTCTGCGGAATTCGTTGTCAATATGGAAAATGGCCCCAGTGGGCCCCAATTTTCCTCAGTTTTTTGCTAACTCGCGAACTACACTTATAGAAGTGAGTTCCAGCTGAACACTTGGCGAGAATTCCAAAACCCATAATTAAGGAGCAAAATGAGTTCATTTTCATTCTCTCGTCGTAACAGAAAGGCCGCTACCGCAGTTGCAACACTTGCTGCAGCAGCTCTAGTTCTTTCTGGCTGCGCAGCTACTGAAGACGGTGGCGCTGCAGGCGGCGACTTGACACTAAAGATCGGTACAGCACTTCCACTGACCGGTTCCCTAGCCTTCCTAGGCCCACCTGAAGAAGCGGGTGTTGCCCTTGCTGTAAAGCAGGTCAACGAAGCTAATAAGGGTGTCCAGATTGAACTAACCCTTGGAGACTCTGGTGACAACGACAACAAGGCTTACGAGACTGAGATTCCTCGTCTCCTCAGCGCCGGCGTCAATGCCATCATCGGTGCTGCATCATCAGGTACCTCTTTGCAGTTCATCGACCAGGTCGTTGGTGCTGGAGTAATCCAGTTCTCACCTGCAAACACCTCTGCAGCTTTCACCACTTATGACGACAAGGGTTTGTATTTCCGTACTGCTCCTTCTGACGTACTACAGGGCGAAGTTCTAGGAAACCTAATTGCGGCTGACGGCCACGAGAAGATTTCCATGATTGTTCTAAACGACTCATACGGTACCGGTCTAGCTAAATTCACCACTGACGCTTTCGAGGCTGCTGGTGGAGAAGTTCTAGCTGCACCTACCTACAACACTGGTGACACCAACTTCAGTGCACAGATTGCTGAAGTTCTTGCAACCAGCCCAGATGCAATCGTTTTGGTTACATTCGACGAAGTAAAGACAATCCTTCCTTCGTTGCTTAGCCAGTTCCCAGCCGACAAGCTTTACTTTGTCGATGGAAACCTAGCTAACTACTCTGAGGACTTTGAGCCTGGCGCCCTAACCGGAGCTAAGGGAACTCTTCCAGGTTTGGACATTGAGACCATTCCTGCATTCCTTCAGGAGATGAACGACAACTGGGTAGCAGAGGGCAACCCAGACCTAGGTGGAGTGTACGCCTACGGTCCTGAGTCCTATGACGCAGTTGTTCTTCTAGCACTTGCAGCTCTTGCTGCTGGTTCTGCAGAGGGCGTTGACGTGGCCGCTAAGCTTCAGGAAGTTTCCGGTGGTTCAGGAAATGGCGAGAAGTGCACCAGCTTTGCTGAGTGTGCAGACATCATCAACGGCGGCGGAGTCGCTGACTACGATGGCGTTTCTGGTCCAATCACATTCGATGAGGTTGGAGACCCAACTGAGGCG
>NZ_JBASXC010000079.1:0-24423 GCF_049276775.1 Rhodoluna sp. | reverse complement strand
GCCAAGGGCAAGGTTCGCATGGAAGGTAAGGACTACGTCATGCAAGATGGCGACGTAGTGGAGTTTAGATTTAACGTATAACCGTGCAGCCACTTTATTTTGTTGAACGAAAGTTTTCGTACCCGGTCCAGAGATTGTGGCGGGCTTGGACCAACGCCGAAGAGCTCGAGAATTGGTATTGCCCGATCTATCTCAACGTCATCCCAGGCTCAGCACTAAGTGAGCCAGTTGTAGGGGGCAGATGGGCAATAGCGGTCGATGTCTTTGCCAACGGGTTCAATGCTTACTTCTGGGGAACTTATAAAGAAGTACAAGAAAACAAAAAATTAGTTCATGAGCTTTGCTACTCCCAAGACGAGCTGGAGTTTGCTCTTCGTGAAACACAAGCCGAAGCACACCTTATTGAGGTGGAATTCACCGAACTGGACAACTCTTGCAACGTCAGGTTCTCCCAGTTTGGTGAGATGGACCAGGAGCAGTCCGAGGCCTCAAAAGAGGGCATAGAAAGCTACTTTGACAACCTGGAGACTTTCCTCAGTTCAAAGCCGAGCTAGTTTCCCGCTGTATCTAAAAGTCTCAGATCACATACTCCTGAGCAACCCAATGCCCTGAGACAGCTGCTTTCTTGCTTAATATCTTCCCAATTTCTCCAACAACAGTTGAGCCAGCCGGTATATCTTTTGTAACAACCGTGTTGGCTCCGATGTAACAGTTGTCTCCAATTGTGATGAGACCAATTATCTTGGCTCCGGCTCCAATGACGACGTGTGAGCCAATAATGGGGTGTCGATCAATTGCAGAGTTTTCCTTACCTCCAAGCGTGACCCCGTGATACATCAATACGTCATCACCAATAACGGCAGTTTCTCCAATAACCACGCCCATGCCATGGTCGATAACAAATCTCTTGCCGATGGTGGCTCCCGGGTGAATCTCGATGCCGGTTAGAAACCTTGCCCAGTTAGAAAACATCCGGGACAGAATCCTTCGCTTGGCTTTCCATAGACGGTGTGATACCCGGTGCATCCAGATCGCGTGAAGGCCAGGCGAGGTTAGAAATAGCTCTAACTTGCCGTTTGTGGCGGGGTCTCTTGCAATACCGGCTTTTAGATCTTCATTGAATGACAAGGTTTAGTTTTCTTCCCTGAGGTCGGCATACAAAACGGTGGATAGGTATCTCTCACCAAAGGATGGAATGATAACGACAATCTTTTTGCCCTTGAACTCTTTTCGCTTAGCTACCTTGGCGGCAGCCCATAGGGCGGCACCTGAAGAAAGCCCAGCGAGAATTCCCTCTTCAACTCCGGCGCGGCGAGCGTAAGCAATTGCTTCATCGCTTGGGACGTCGATGACTTCGTCGTAAACACTTCGGTCCAAAATTGGGGGAATGAAGTTAGCTCCAATTCCCTGCAACGGATGGGAAGCTGGGGAGCCACCGGTTAGTAGTGGCGAAGACGCAGGCTCAACCGCGAAGACTTTGATCTCCGGGTTTAGCTCTTTGAGGCGCTGCCCGGTTCCGGTAATTGTTCCACCGGTTCCAACTCCAGCAATCAGTGCTGCGACCTCACCGTCGGTGTCTTCCCAGATTTCCCTGGCGGTTGTCCGACGGTGAATTTCTGGATTCGCTTCATTTTCAAACTGTCGAACCAAAATGCCACCGGTTTCCTTGGCAACTTCTTCTGACTTTGAAACGGCTCCGGTCATGCCTTCGGTTCCCGGGGTCAAAATCAATGTTGCCCCAAAGGCGCGAAGCAGCACTCTTCGCTCAACACTGACCGATTCCGGCATGGTCAGAATTGCTTTGTATCCGCGGGCTGCGGCAACCATGGCGATTGCAATTCCGGTGTTCCCACTGGTTGCCTCAATAATGGTGTCGCCGGGTTTCAGTTGGCCTGATTTTTCGGCGGCATCGATAATGGCAATACCGAGGCGGTCCTTCACTGTTGAGGTGGGGTTATAAAACTCAAGTTTGGCAAGGACTTCAGCGCCGGCGCCGTCCATGATCTTGTTTAGGCGAACCAGAGGGGTGTTGCCATAAATCTGGGTTATGTCGTCGTAGATTTTCATTGGATTGCTTGTCCTACCTGCTCTTCATTTTGGAACCTTTTGGGCGCCTTGGAAAGTGAACAAGAAAAACCCCAAACAAATGCCCAAAAAATGGGGCTTTTTTAAAGATGGTTCCAGGCGGCTAGTTCAGCTGGAACCTCAGTCGGTGCTTGCCGGGGCCAAAGCAGTCAGGAATCAAGGCCACCTGAACAAACCCAAAGCTTTCCAAAAGGCCCTGCATGGCCTCATTACTTGGCGAAGTTAGGCAAGAAACTGCCACCAGATAGGGGCTCCTCGAGAGCTCAACAAAAAACCTATCCATTAGGGCCTGTCCGATGCCCTGGCCCCGGTGAGTGGTTGTAATGGCAAGGCTAAGAAGCTCCCATTCGTTTGAGCTCACTTTCTCGTGCTGGAGCATGCCAACCACCTTTTGGTTGGCGGTTGCAACAAACATGGCCTGCTCTTGGACTCCGGTTGCAATTTCGCCGTGGGGAGCAGGCTCCAGGTCGGGATTGCCGGCCGGGAAACATTCGGCATCCAGTGCCAGTAGGTCCTCAAGATCGGATTCGGTAGCAACCCTAATTTCAATTTCCATTGCTAAAGATTAGCAAGCGGGTTCCCTCGGTGAGCTTTAGATAAAGACTCCTACAACTGGTTAGGGTGAAGGTATGACAGAGTCCGAGAGCCCAGTCCAACACCCCGATCGAAACCTGGCCCTGGAGCTAGTTCGAGCAACTGAAGCCGCAGCCATCCGCGCTTACCCATTTATTGGTAAGGGAGATAAGAACGCCGCCGACAAGGCTGCCGTTGACGCCATGCGAGCGTTTTTAGGCACCGTGAACTTTGAGGGCTTGGTCGTTATTGGCGAAGGAGAAAAAGATAACGCCCCGATGCTTTTCAACGGCGAAGTAGTTGGAGCGGGCAACGGTCCAAAGTGTGACATCGCGGTGGATCCAATTGATGGAACCAGCCTTACTGCTGCCGGTCGCCAAAATGCCCTCTCGGTGATTGCGGTTTCGGACCGTGGAACCATGCTTGATGCGTCATCGATTTTTTATATGAACAAACTTGTCACCGGGCAAGCCGGGGTTGGGGTTTGCGATATAAGAAAACCAATCGGTGAAAACATTAGGGCACTAGCCAAGGCCATGAAGAAACCAGTTTCTGAAATTGTGGTGGCTGTCTTGGATCGACCTCGTCACGAAGATCTGATTCGTGAAATTCGCGAGGCGGGAGCCGGAACCAGGTTGTTACTCGATGGCGACGTTGCAGCGTCAATTCACGCCGCAAGCTACGGCTCGAGAATCGACATGTGCATTGGAATCGGTGGCTCTCCCGAGGGCGTTGTCACAGCTTGTGCGATCACCGCAATGGGTGGCCTCATGCAGGGAATGTTGATGCCGCGTGATGAAGCCGAGAAGCTGAGCGGTATCGAATCGGGTCTGAAGATGGAGCATGTCTATGAGGCCAACGAGTTGGTTCGAAGCGAAAACACATTTTTTATTGCAACCGGAGTCACCGACGGAGGACTTCTCCAGGGCGTAAGACGAAAGGGCCCTATCATCCGCACCGAGTCAATAGTTATTCGCGGTCGTAGCGGAACCACTCGTCGAATTGTTGCCGACCATCACGCTTCCAGGTGGGTTTAGGAGCGCTGCTCTAGCTCTTCGTCGATTGTCTTCTGACGGGCTATGACTCTCCCGGCAAGCATCGCCGGAATTGCAGTTAGGAACAAAAACCAGAGTGAGCTAGTCCAGTTCCCGGTTAGGTCGTGCAAAACACCAATCACTAAAGGCCCCGTGGCTGCTGCGAGATAACCAAAACCTTGGGCAAAGCCCGAGATTCGAAGCAGGGTCTCTTGGGACTTAGTGCGAATGTTGAATAGAGCAAGATTCAGTGGGAAAAGGATCGGACCAAGACCTGCAAGTAATACCCAGGCCCAGGACCACCAGCCTGGCAAGAAGATGAGTCCTCCGTACCCGATGAAAAATAAGATGCCGCTCAGGTAAATAAGGGGTGCCTGATTTGGATAACGAACCGCCAGCACCGGCATTGAAAGAGCCGCTGGGATCCCCATCGCGGCGTAGAGCGCTAGCAAAATTCCTGCTTCGGCAGGTGTTGAAGCAGACTCGTCCATCAAGATCTGTGGCAGCCAGGCAAAAATGGCGTAGCCATTTAGAGACGAGACTGCCCAGATGACCACCATCGCCATCGCGGTTGGGGATTTCCAAATTTTCACGTGACGGACACTTATCGGAATGGTTAGCGCCTGAGTGACAACCGGCTCTTCGACCTTATTTTGCCTGAGTGCAAAAAGCCAGGGTATCGAAGCGATAAGGGCCACTACCGCCCATTGGCCGAGAGAAACTCGCCAGCCGGCAGCCTCCGCAACCGGAACCGCGATCAGCGGGGGAGAGAACGCTCCAATCGAAACAATCACCAGATATAAACCGGTCATCGATCCGATTCGGTCCGGGAAATATTTTCTAACCACTACTGGCAAAAGTACATTTCCCATGCCCATACCAACAAGGGCCAGCATGGTGCCCGCGCTTAGCAGACTCCAATCGCCAGAAACCGCTCGAATCACACTGCCCAACGCGATTGTGGCAAGCAGTGTTAGAAGCGCAGCTTCTAGACCAATTCGCCTTGTAATAATCGGTGCGATTAGTCCACTGAGTGCAAAGCCAAGCGGCGGGAGCATTCCAAGAAACGAAACCGCGAGATTGGAAAGCTCAAAGTCGTCGCGAATGAAGGGAATGATTGGCGATAGAGATGAAACCGCGGTGCGCACATTTAGCGCAACCAGCAGCATTCCTGCAAGCGCAAGCAATCTTCCGGTCAATGGTCTTATTTTCAACTAACTCGCCGTTCTAAACAGGTCTTGAACTTTTGAGTGCAGCAAGGAGTTGGTGGCCAAAACGCTCGAGCTTTGCTCGGTGAGCGGACCCTGCAGATCGGAAATGTAACCACCGGCTTGTTCGATGATCGGAACCAAAGCCGCTATGTCGTAAATCTTTAGATCGTGCTCCGCCACAATATCAACCGATCCCTCGGCAAGCAACATGTAGCTCCAAAAGTCTCCGTAGGCCCTGGTGCGCCAAACGGTTTCAGAAAGCTGTATAAGTTGCGGCATGAATTCACTTTTTTGCCACAGCTGTAAGTTGTTGTAGCTCAAAGAGGAGTCCTCAAGCTTTGAAATCCCCGATACGCGAAGCTTTCTTGCCTCACCGGTAATGGATTTTGTGAAGGCGCCAGTTCCAGGAGCTGCCCACCACCTAGCCCCCATGGCAGGGGCTGAAACTACCGAGACGCTTGGTTTTCCGTCGATACTCAGGGCAATCAGAGTGGCCCACACCGGTACACCTCTGACAAAGTTGGCGGTCCCATCGATTGGGTCGATAATCCACTTCCTGGAAGCTTCTCCGCTGGAACCAAACTCCTCGCCAACTATGGCGTCATCGGGGCGGCTTAGGGCAAGAAGCTCAATCAGAGCCTTCTCAACCGATTTGTCGGCGTCTGTGACGGGGGATAGATCGGGCTTGGTCTCGACGTTTAGATCCAGGGCTCGAAACCTGGGTAGCGAAATCTGATCAGCCGCGTCGGCTAGCTCAAGTGCTAGAGCAAGGTCTTGATCAAATGTGAACACGCCTACTAACTTAGCGAAGTCATGAGCCTTCGAAGCGAGTCAACTCTCGAAGCTGCCTGAGGACCGAGGACACCAGATTCAATTGCGTCATCCAATGCACAATCCGGTGAGTCGGCTAGATGGGTGCAACCCCTGGGGCAAGAGCGAATGGTCTCCCAAAGATCTTCAAATGACCTAAGTAGGTTCTTGGGGTCAATGTGACCCAGGCCGAATGATCTAATTCCGGGGGTGTCAATAATCCACCCGTTTTCTAGCTTTATGGCGCGAACCGAGGTCGAGGTGTGACGTCCACGACCGGTAACCTCGTTGACAACCCCAACCGCACGATTGGCAAGCGGAGCTATTGCGTTCACAAGAGTTGATTTACCAACGCCCGAGTGACCGACCAGCACCGTCACTTCTTGAGCTAAAAGTTCATTCAGTTTCCCAAGCTCAAATTCGTCAGACCTGGTTTCGACAACTGGAATGCTAAGTCCTGCAAAGCTTGACAAAAATTCGCTCGGATCTTGAAGGTCAGTCTTGGTGACGCAAATTATTGGTTTTAGTCCGGCGTCAAGGGCTGCCGCCAAATAGCGATCGACGAGTCTGGTTCGAGGTTCTGGATTTGCCGCAGCGATTACGATCATTAGCTGGGTGGCGTTTGCAACAATTACCCGCTCCACCTGATCGCTGTCGTCGGCACTTCTTCGAAGCAAAGTGGTCCTCGGTTCAATTCGAACAATCCTTGCAAGGCCGCCATCAACGCCCGAGGTATCTCCGGTTAGAGCTACCACGTCGCCAACCGCGGGCCCATCTTTTCTAAGCTCTTTGGCAAGGGTGGCATTGACCTGAATGTCCTTATCCTGAAGCAGCACCTGGTAGCGGTTTTTATCCACTCCAACCAGTAGGCCCAAAACGGCGTCCTCGTGCTCGGGCCTTATCTTGGTGCGCGGTTTATTGCCCTTGGGGTTTGGCCGAACCCGGATATCTGACTCGTCAAGATCGTGCTCACCCGGTTCTGGTTCGTAGAGCCAGCTCAAGAAGAACCCTCCAGCATCTTCTCCCACAAAGCCACAAACTGTGGAATGGTCTTGGAAGTAGCGTTTATGTCCTCAATTTCAATTCCTGGAACCTTCAGTCCAATGATGGCTCCAGCTGTTGCCATCCGATGATCCTCGTAGGTTCTCCATAATCCGCCGCGAAGAGAAGCGGGGTTTATCACCATGCCGTCGGCGGTTTCGGTGGCTTCACCTCCGATTGAATTAATTTCGTTCACCAGAGCACTTAATCTGTCAGTCTCGTGACCTCGAAGGTGCGCTACGCCACGGATGGTCGTTTGCGAATCGGCTAGAGTTGCCAGTGCGGCAATCACCGGGGTGAGTTCCCCGCCGGTCGAAAGATCGATGTCAATCCCGGTTATTTTTCCAGATCCGGTAATTACCAGATCGCTACCGATTCGATCTATCTTGGCCCCCATGCGCTGCAAGATTCCGTCGAAGTCGTTACCGACTTGCGTGGTACTCGTTGGCCAGTTGGCTATTGTGACTTTTCCACCAGCAACCATTGCGGCTGCCAAAAAAGGACCGGCGTTTGAAAGGTCGGGTTCAATTCGTACCTCTCCGCCTGAGATTTCTCCCGGCTCAACGCGCCAACTAGCGGGCCCGGTCTTTTTTGCGCTCACGCCTCTTTTTTGCAATACGTCGATTGTCATGTCGATGTGGGGCATGGAGGGTAAGTGCTCGCCAACGTGAGTGACGGTTAGACCGTTTTGGAATCGGGCGCCAACCAGCAACAGTCCGGAAACAAATTGCGAAGATGCCGAAGCATCTATTTCTATTTCGCCACCTTCCACCTCACCGGTTCCAAGTATCGAAAAAGGTAAGCGATCTCCGCTAACGCTTACCCCAAGAGCTCGAAGCGAATCGATGGTTGTTTTCATCGGACGCTTTCTGGCAGCAAGGTCTCCATCGAAATCAATTTGGCCCTTGGCAAGGGCCGCAAGGGCCGGAACAAATCGCATGACGGTTCCAGCAAGGCCGCAATCTATACTCGCCGGACCGTTGAGCGTGCCTGGAGTCACCATAAGCGATTGCTCTGACTCTTCTATCTGGGTTCCAAGTTCACGGAGAGCTTGGATCATGAGGGTGGAGTCTCTAGATTGCAGGTGGCCCAAAAGCTTGGTGGGCTCTTTGGCTAGGGCCGAAAGAACCAGCTCACGGTTGTTCAGAGACTTGGAGCCGGGGAGACCGATTGTGGCGGCAAGGGAACTTCGGGTGCTGGGAGCGAGCCAGCTTCGGGAATAGCTTTCATCAGTCATTGGTTTTAAAAGTAGCAGTTATTGAAAAAAGCTTTAGGAGTGAAAAAAGGTGGCAGGAGTGCTGGAGATACCCGTTTCGTCTGGCTTGGTAGACTCTATGCAAATGACAACCCAGCCGGAAAAAGCCACCGAGGACAAGATTCGGGACTTTGAGCAACAGGCTTTGCTTCTTATGCCTCAGCTTTACGGAGCGGCCCTTCGCTGGACCCGAAACCCATCTGATGCCGAGGATTTGGTTCAGGAGGCTATGGCCAAGGCTTTTGTGGCCTGGGCCCAGTACCAGCAGGGGACAAACTTGAAGGCCTGGCTGTATCGGATTATGACCAACACCCATATCAACAGCTACAACAAAAAGGCCAAGGACCCATCCAAGGGCGGACTGGATGATCTTGAAGATTGGCAGCTGGGTGATGCTAAATCGCTGACGGCGACCACCTCGCGCTCGGCCGAGCTCGAGGCGCTGGATAATTTACCATCTGAAATCATTCGCAAGTCATTGCTTGAAATTCCAGAGGAGTTTCGAATGGTGGTTTACTACGCAGTGGTTGATGGTTTACCCTATGCAGAGATTGCAGAGGTTATGGGAACCCCGGTTGGAACCGTCATGAGTCGGTTGCACCGCGGTAAGAAGCTCCTTCGAGCACTGCTAACGGAGTACGCCAAAGACCAAGGGTATTTGGCATCGGAATCAACAACGGAGAAAAGCTAATGGCGGAGTTTGACTGCGAAGAAACTAAGGCACTGGTTCACGAGTACCTTCACAACGAGATGCGTCCTGAGGATCAGAAGGACATCACCAGCCACTTAGCTCTGTGTGATTCCTGTGAAGAAGAGTATGACCTAGAGGTATACATCAACAAAGCAATAACTAGATCATGTGATGAGGCCCCACCCAAGGAGCTCGCCGCAAAAGTTCTCGACTATATCCGAAAGTCCCAGTTGCACTAACCCTGAGTTTCCTCAAGCCCTAACCAGGGATACCAACCTCGGTTGAGAACCAACCAAGCCATTAGACCGTATCCGGTCTGAGCCGGCATGTTTCTGGCTGACACCTCAAGTTCTGCGTTGAAGCCCTCGTGATCTACAAGCGGATGAAAAAAGTCCACAAACGGAACATTTCTTCTTCGGCAGACATCCTCATACCCTGTAGCCAGGTGTTCAATCTCGTAGTTCAAGGCCTTATCAAAACTGGGTGGAGGGCCAACAACAAATACTGAGATGTCGTTTCGCTTAGCCTCATCAATTACCGTTGCCACATTCAGTCTCGATCTGGAAACCGAAATTCCAACCGATGCGTCGGAATTTCCAAGAGCCAGAACGAGGCGGTTGTCAGTTTCCGGTCGAAACCTGCGTTGGACCTCTGCACTCCAACGCTCCATCAAGCTCGCACTGGTCTCGCCGGGCGAGGGCACGTTGTAGATATCGATAATGGGGTCTTCAACCGGAGTTCTGGCGATTACTCGACCAACCCAACCCAGGGCCTTCACGTCCCCGATAGCTGTAGTTGCCTCGTCGCCTAGAATTACGATTCGAGTTTCTAGTCTTTCTTCTGACTCCATTTAGCTACAACGCCAGGGCTCTTGCGATAACGTCCGCTTGCTCCACGGCGTGACGCTTGGCGGAACCGGTTGCGGGAGATGCGCTGGCTGGTCTTGACACCACGGTTGGAACTTGACCGTTCATGTACCTCGGTAAGAACAAACCGATGTAGGTCCAGGGTCCCTGGTTGGCTGGCTCATCCTGAACCCAGTAGAGCTCCGCGTTTGGGTATTGAGCGTAAGTTGTCTTGATCTCGTCCACGGGGGTTGGGTACAGCTGCTCGATACGAATCACAGCAATGTTGGCCCCACCGCGTTTTTCAATCTCAGCCATCAGGTCCCAGTAGATTTTTCCGGAACACAAAATAACTCTCTTAACAGTTGATTTGTCGAGTGACTGAACATCATCAATCACCGGCTGGAAGCCGCCACTTGTGAAATCCTCCACCGAAGATGAGGCTGCCTTGAGGCGGAGCATCGACTTCGGAGTAAACACAATCAAAGGTCTTCTTGGCCTCGTGAATGCTTGCCTACGCAGTAAGTGGAAATGAGAGGCCGGGGTGCTCGGCTGAACCACGGTCATGTTGTTCTCTGCGCAAAGCTGCAGAAATCTTTCTATTCGAGCGGACGAGTGGTCTGGGCCCTGTCCTTCGTATCCGTGAGGTAGCAAAAGCACAAGAGACGAGTTCTGATTCCACTTCTGTTCCGCTGAAGAAATGAATTCGTCAACTATGGTCTGAGCACCGTTTACAAAATCACCAAACTGTGCTTCCCACAAAACAAGGGCTTCTTTGTTCTCAATCGAGTACCCGTACTCAAAACCCATTGCAGCGTACTCGCTCAGAAGCGAGTCATAGATCCAGAACTTAGCCTGATCACCGCTTAGGTTTCGAAGAGGCATCCACTCCTGCCCGTTCACGCGATCGTGGAAAACGGCGTGACGCTGAACAAACGTTCCGCGTCTAGAGTCTTGGCCAGCAAGGCGCACCGGGATACCCTCGACGAGCAAGGATCCGAGAGAGATTAGCTCTCCAAAGCCCCAGTCGATTCCACCCTCGCGGCTCATTTCAACTCGTTTCGCTAGAAGCTGCTGAAGTTTCGGATGCACCTCAAAGCCTGCCGGGGTGTTGGCATGCGCGTCACCGATTAGTTCAACTACTTCTTTGCTGATAGCCGTCGGACGACTGACTTCCGGAGCATCACTCGCGGTTGTTCCAATACCAACCCTTCTTGGTATCAGCTCAATCGGAGTAGTCATTGCTGCGTGAACTTCGACAAAGGCATTTTCAAGCTTGGCCTGGAAATCAGTGTTGGCGGCCTCAAATTCCTCTTGGGTAATGTCTTCTCTACCAACCAGTGATTCGAGGTACAAAGTTCTTACCGACCTCTTGGCTTCAATGAGGTTGTACATCAGCGGCTGTGTCATCGACGGGTCATCACCCTCGTTATGTCCGCGGCGCCGGTAGCAAATTAGGTCAATAACTGCATCGTTTTTGAACTTTTGGCGGTACTCGAAGGCAATTTGTGCAACTCGGACAACTGCTTCCGGGTCATCGCCATTGACGTGAAAAATTGGTGCCTGAATTGATTTGGCGACGTCTGTTGAGTAAGGAGTTGAACGTGACTCCGAAGGCGGAGTTGTGAAACCTACCTGGTTGTTGATCACAAGGTGAATAGTTCCACCTGTTTTGTAGCCGCGCAGCTGTGCCATGTTTAGAGTTTCTGGAACCACACCCTGGCCAGCAAAAGCCGCATCTCCGTGAATCAAAACTGGAACAACCGGGAACTCGTCGCGCGGAATTGCCTCGAAGCGATCTAGCTTTGCGCGCACGATTCCCTCGAGTACCGGATTTACCGCTTCAAGGTGGGAGGGGTTAGCCGCAAGGGACACCTTAACCTGGTTACCCTCGAGGCTTTCAAACACACCTTCGGTTCCGAGGTGGTACTTCACATCTCCGGAACCCTGGACGGTTTTGATGTCGGTGTTACCTTCGAACTCTTTGAATACCTGCCCGTAGGTCTTTCCTGCAATGTTGGTGAGAACATTTAGGCGTCCGCGGTGAGCCATACCGATACAAACTTCCTCGATACCGGCGTTGGCTGCAGACTGAAGAATCTCATCCATTGCGGCAATGGCGCTCTCCCCGCCCTCGAGACTGAACCGCTTTTGACCCACGAACTTGGTCTGCAGGAAGGTTTCGAAAGCCTCCGCTTCGTTTAGCTTGGCGAGAATGCGAAGCTGCTCCTCGCGAGTTGGCTTGGCATAGGGCTTCTCAAGTTTTTCTTGGAACCACTTACGCTGGGCTGGGTCTTGGATGTGCATGTACTCGATACCGACGGTGCGGCAGTAAGAGTCTCGAAGAATTCGAAGAATCTCCCTAAACGGTGCCTTCTGCTGACCACCGAAGCCGGCGGTACGGAACGAACGGTCCAAATCCCAAAGACTGAGACCGTGGGTCAATACATCAAGGTCCGGGTGGGTGCGCTGGCGATACTCGAGCGGATCAGTATCTGCCATCAGGTGACCGCGGACGCGGTAAGCGTTTATCAGCTCTTGAATTCTGGTTGATTTCTCACGATCGTCAATGCCATCGCGTTCGAAGTCCGGAACCCAGCGAACTGGCTCATAGGGAATGCGAAGATCTGCAAAAATCTCATCGTAGAAATTGTCCTCGCCAAGTAGCAACCCGTGAACAATTTTTAGAAACTCTCCGCTTCCGGCACCTTGAATAACTCGGTGATCGTATGTCGAGGTAAGGGTGATGACCTTGCTGACTCCAAGCTTGGCTAGCTGGGCATCACTCATTCCTTGGAACTCTGCTGGGTACTCCAAGGCACCTGCGCCGACAATGCAACCCTGCCCCTTGGTAAGTCGTGGAACCGAGTGCACGGTTCCGATTCCTCCGGGGTTAGTTAGAGACACCGTTGTTCCTTGGAAATCTCCCGCGGTTAGAGTATTGGTTCGAGCTTTTCCAACAAGCTCCTCGTAAGCGGCCAGGTACTCGGCAAAGTTCAGTCTTTGAGCGCGTTTGATGTTTGGAACAAGCAACGCTCTAGATCCATCCGGTTTTGGAATATCGATTGCCAGGCCAAAGTTTATGTTGGCTGGTTGCACAACCACCGGGCGCTCATCGACTACGTCATAGTAAACGTTCTGGCTCGGAAATTTCTTTATCGCTTGGATGATGGCCCAACCGATTAGGTGGGTGAAAGAAATCTTTCCACCGCGGGTTCTCGAAAGGTGAGAATTGATAACTAAGCGATTATCAATCATTAACTTCGCCGGGAGAGCTCTAACGCTGGTAGCGGTTGGAATCTCAAGTGAGAGATCCATGTTGGTGGCTAATGACTTTGCCATCCCCTTTAGAACCGTAACCTGGTCCTGTTCGTCATCATTCGAGGCCTCAGGAACGATTGTGATCGACTCGGTGACTGGAGCCTGAGCAGGGATTGGTTGAGGCTTAGCTTCGACCCGGGTGGTTTTTGCAATCACTGGTATCGATGTGGTCAGGTCGGAAACGACCGGTGCCGGGGCTGCGGGGGTTGCATTGGGAGAAGATTGAGTGGACCGGTAGTTTTCCAGAATTGGCCACCAGGCCTTATCTACTGAATCTGGGTTCTGCTTGTACTTCTCGTACATCTCCTCGACTAGCCAGGAATTGGCTCCGTAGTCGTCTTGCGATCCTTCACCGGACAAAGAAAACCCCTTATTTGTTGGCCTGAATGACTCCTATATCTTACGCTCTGTGGGGCTTTCAGATTTGGGGGGTGCTGATTGATGGATTTTCTCAACGTTTAGGCTTTTGGCCCGAAGGCGTTCAAATTTCCTAAAGACTTGGTGCCTTGGGCCACATTCCTCGCTCGTACTGGGCTGGCCAAGAAACCTCAGCTCCCAGTTCGTGGGCTGCTCGAAGCGGCCAGTAGGGGTCTCGAAGGCTTGCTCTTCCGATCAAAATCACATCAACCTGGCCGGACTGCAGAATTGCCTCAGCCTGTTTAGGTTCTGTGATTTGACCAACTGCACTAACCGGTTGCTTGATGCGTTCTGACACATGCTTGGCAAAAGGCACCTGGTAGCCGGGTCCGCTTGGAATTTTCACTCCGGTGATTAGCCCACCGCTTGAAACATCAATTAGGTCAACGCCTCTTTCGGTTGCCCAACCGGCAACTTCTGCGGTTTGATCTGGATCCCAACCGTTGTCGGCGTAGTCCGTCGCCGAGAGCCTGAGAAACAATGGCATGGTTTCTGGAATTACATTCCTTACCGACTCGATGATCTCCATCAAAAGCCTGGCTCTGTTTTCTAGAGAGCCACCGTACTGGTCCTCTCTATCGTTGCTAATTGGAGATAGGAACTGGTGAATAAGATAGCCGTGCGCGGCGTGAATTTCCAGAGCATCGAATCCAACTTTCACAGATCTTTGTGCAGCATCCGCAAAAGCCTGAACCAATCCTTTTATCTCTTCAACGGTGAGTCTTCTCGGGGCTGCGTATTCTCCGAAGGCGACGTCGGTTGCTGAAACAGATTCCCAGCCGCCTTCGCTAATCGGCACTGTTCCAACCCCGCTCCACTCCCGGTGGACCGAAGCTTTGCGGCCAGCGTGAGCTAGCTGCATAGCAACTTTGGATCCGTGGCTGTGACAAATATCAACAATAATTTTCCAAGCAGCCGCTTGCTCGTCGTTCCAAATTCCCGTGCACCACGGAGTGATTCGACCCTCGGGTGCAACGCCGGACGCTTCGACAAAAATCAATCCAGCGCCACCGATGGCCCTAGAGCCCAGGTGTAGTTGCTGCCAAGTACCGGGCACACCGTCTTTGTTTTCGCAGGAGTACTGACACATCGGTGAGATCCAGATGCGGTTTTTTACATCGAGATCTCTAAGCTTTATCGATTCAAACAGTTTGGACATTTGTATTCCTTTTTATTATCACCAGAGTACCCAGCGCAGTGAATAGGCCCAAAACAATCCCGAGCCCGATGGCAATATTCAGCGGAACAAGCTCGGTTAGAAAACCAATTACCGCAGGACCCGCTAGCACACCCGCATAGGTGATACCAACCACCTTCGCCATGTTTCTTCCGGTGTGTGTCGACTCACCGACTTCTGCTGAGTAAGCAAAAATCTGAGGCACCACACCGGCAATTCCAATACCGGCAATAATCCAACCGAGAAGTGCAACCGGAGAAGAGGTTGAAACTACAACAACGCTGGTTCCAAGCGCTGAAATCAGTGACCCGAAGGCGATTACAAATATTCGTCCCCTTACGGCAACCACCTTGTCAATCACTAATCTTGTAAAGCCCATCGCTCCGGTGTAAACCACAAGTGCAAGCGACGCTTGCGCTTCGCTGGTTCCAAGAACCCTGGCGTGATGAAGAGTTGACCAGTCAACACCGGTACCTTCGGCTATTGCCGCGGCTGCCGCCATGGCGCCAAGAAATAATACGTAACCTAAAACTTTTCGATTTGATGTGTTGGCAGCTTTCAATCTGGCTTTCTCGAGATTAATTTTGCCGGTGTCATCAGAGCTTTCAAGTTGGTGGTTCGGGATATCTGGAAGTAGCCAAGTTCGCATCGATACCGCGATAAACAAAGTCGCGACAGCCGCAAACGAGAGTGTTGTTTGCATATCCAAGTCGTTGGCCAAAGAAATGCCACCGAGGCTTGCGCCAATTAGTCCACCGAATGACCACATGGCATGAAAAGCTGAAAAGATTGGACGCTTGTAAGCTTTTTCGACATCGACCGCATGAGCGTTCATCGCAACGTCGGTTGCACCAACGCCGATGCCTAGGAAAAACAGCGCAACTCCCAAAAGCAGGGGATTATCGGCAAGTCCTGGGAAAAACAGCATGACTCCCATGAATGTTCCCGAGGCGAAGGTGGCGGTTCTAGATCCCACTTGATCAATCAGGTTCCCAACGAGTTGGATAGCGGTTAGGGCACCGCCTCCAAAAACCAGCAACAGTAGACCAATTGCTGCGGGGGTTATTTCGAGCTTGGACTCGACAAAGGGAATGTGCACCGCCCAGAAGGTGACGGTCGCTCCGGCAATAGTAAAGTATGCGAAAACCGCAAACCTGGCTTTTTGTAAAGCTGACACCGGTAATTTCTCCCTTGGAAGTGACACTTAGCCACAACAAGTTCTAGTTTAGGTACCCATCTGAACAAACCAACCGCATCGTGCGGGTAGGTGTTTGCTCTAGCCCTTACTCGCAAGCAAGCGCTTTATAAGCTTTCCGACCTTTTCGACTTCAATCAAGAAGCCATCGTGACCGAAGCCGGATTTGATCACAAACAACTTGTTTCCAAATAAGTTGCGGGGCCCGTTATCTACAATCACCTGTTGGGAGGCCACCGGAAACAGCCGGTCGCTATCGATTCCGATTAGCAGCATTTCGGCTTGTATCTTCTGGACCGCTTTTTTGAGCGAACCTCTGGATCGAGCAATGTCGTGGGAGTTCATGGCCTCAACTAAAGTCAGGTAGCTGTTGGCATCAAATCTTCTGGTGAATTTATTGCCGTGGAAATCTAGGTAGCTTTCGACAGCGAAGCGTCCACCGTCCCCAAATGGGTTCACCTTGGATTGCCAAGATCTTTCAAAACGAACGTTAAGCTCTTCGGGGGAGCGGTAGTTCAGCAGCGCCATCCTTCTAGCAAGTGCCAAACCTCGATAGGGACCCTTACCCGCGGCCGCGTCGTAGTAGTCGCCATCGTTGAATGCGGGGTCCGCCTTGATGGCTTCAAGCTGAACGGAGTTCAATGCAATCTGATCGGCGTTTGAAAAGGCAGGTGCTGCAAGCACCGCAATTTTCTCGACCTTATCCGGATACTCAATTGCCCACTCGAGTACCTGCATGCCACCCATTGATCCGCCGACGATAGCCTTCCAACGCTTTATCCCAAGTTGCTTTGATAACTCAACTTGAGCTGTAACCTGATCGCGAATTGTTAGGTAAGGAAATTTAGCTCCGTACTCCTTGCCTTTTTTATCGAGGGAGGTCGGACCGGTTGAGCCCTGGCAACCGCCGAGCATATTGGGAGATACAACGAAGTATTTATTTGTATCTATCGCTGCCCCCGGGCCGATCAAACCGTTCCACCATCCGGCGGTCGGGTGGGCTTTCGAAGGTTTGCCAAATGCGTGCGAGTCTCCGGTTAGTGCATGTAGAACCAATAGGGCATTTGAGCGATCGGCGTTTAGTTCTCCCCAGCTTTCGTAGGCAATCTTTACCGAGTTGAGCTTTTTGCCACTTTCTAACTTGATGTCAAATGAAGAGGTGAACTTTCGGTCTCCAACCGGGTCACCGTCTCGCCATGCGCCAGATGCCGGTGGCTTACCGATGAGCTTTCTGGCCATCTCGTCAGTGATGAATTCGGACGGTGTGCTGTCGCCAGATACTTGAAATTCCATGATTGAAAAAAGCCTACTGGCTAGCTCAGAGCGTCGATAGCTAGACGGGCAAGCAGTGCAGCACCATCACTCAACACTGCATCGTCGAAGACTGCCCTGTTGGAGTGATTGGTCGCGGCCTTGGTGTGATCGACTCCAGGCGGACAGGCTCCCATGAATACAAATGCTCCGGGAACCTCTCTCAGGATGGAAGCGAAGTCTTCGCCTCCGGCAATTGGGGTCGGCAAGTTCAAATACCTCCCCGGTCCAAACAACTCCTCGGTTATCTTTTCAACCGACTGGATTGCTACTGGGTCATTTAGTAAAACCTTTGTGGCTCTGGTGAATTCAACGGTTGCTGTCAATCCAAAACCCTCGGCTATTGAGGTAACCAGTTCCTGGGTGTATTGCTTCAGCTTTTCGGCGCTTTCTTCAGAGAACACTCGAACCGTTGCGCCAAAAGAAGCCGTTTCGGGAATCACGTTGGTGGTCGCCGGATCTCCCGCACGAACCCAACCGATATTTACTATCACCGGATCAAAGGCATTGAATCTTTTTGTGATCATGGTCGGCACTGCCGACATGATCTCATTCAGCACACTTATTGGATCTTTGGATAACCAGGGCATTGAGCCGTGACCTCCGCTACCGGAAACTGTCACCAGTAGATCCCCGGCAGAAGCCATCAGTGCTCCAGCTCGGGAACCCATCATGCCAAGCGGGTAGGAGCTAAAAACGTGTAGGCCGTAAGCGCGAATTGGTTTTTTACCTGAAACCATAAGGGCATCTTCTTCAATCATTACGTCGGCGCCGTGGTGTCCCTCCTCGCCGGGTTGGAACAAGATGATCACATTGCCGTTTATCTCGGATTTGCGAGAGGCCAAAATCTTGGCAGCCCCAACCCCCATAGCCATATGCAGATCATGTCCGCAGGCGTGCATGAAGCCATTTACCGATGCGTATTCCAGATCGGTGTCTTCAATAACCGCCAGAGCGTCCATGTCGGCCCGAAGCAAAACGGTTGGACCATCGCCGTCACCTTTTATATGAAGCACCGCAGAGGAAATTGACTTACCCAGTGTGATTTCACCAAGTCCCGTTATTTGCTCGAGAATCACCTCAAGTGTCTTTGGAAGCTCAAGCCCAAACTCGGGATTCTTATGCAGCTTCCTTCTAAGGTTCCTAAGCTCGGGCTGCATCTGATGGGCTTGTTCAAGGATTGACTGGCTCATGCATTCATTGTGCCATCGGTTGAAGCCTTACTCTTTAAGGATGTTGTTTGGCTCAATGCACCAGTCTTGGCAGACACTGCTTTCTCCAGCGCTGGAATTGCTAGCGGATATTGAAAATCAGCTCAATTTGGCTTCGGACATCACCCCCGAAATGTCGCTTGTGATGCGTGCATTCGAAAAGCCACTGGACTCGGTAAAGGTACTTCTTATTGGGCAAGATCCTTACCCCACCCAAGGCGTTGCCTGCGGTCTGGCTTTTGCTGTCTCACCGGGGCAAAAACATCCCCAGAGCCTAAAAAACCTCATGAGGGAGCTCGCTACCGACATACCCGAAGCTAGTAATCTCGGTGAATTATCGGCTTGGAGCGCACAAGGGGTGATGCTCCTAAATTCTGCCCTCACAACGAAAATCGGTAATCCAGGGGCCCACTCCAAGATCTGGGCTGAGTTCACCTCTTTAGTGGTCAAAGCTTTAGATAAAGAACTTGCCGGAAAGCTGGTTTGTCTGAGCCTCGGGGAGCACGCCAAAAAGATAGCCAAGGACATTGTTCTTGGATCAGTTATCCAGGCCATTCACCCGAGCCCCCTGTCTGCCAGTCGGGGCTTTTTCGGGTCCCGTGTTTACTCGAGGACAAATAAGTCTCTCGGGGAGCGTGGGATTGGCCCGATAGATTGGTCCTGTTAGGAGTTCAATTGGGCCTAGATTCATCATCTCGCTGGAGACTAATTAGGCGCTTTCGTGCTCGCGGTTTTCGCGAGGACACCGATCGCCCGCTGAGTGTGAATCTTAGAGACGCCGAGGCTACTGACTGTTTCGCCATCACCGAGATTTACAACTTCTATATTGAAAACTCAGTTGTCACTTTTGACGAGCAGACAATGACGCTCGCTCAGTGGAAAGACAAGCTTGAGTACCTGGTTAAGCAAAATCTTCCCTTTATCGTTGCGACAAGCGACGGGGGAGAAATACTTGGCTTTGCTTACGTTGCACCATGGAGACAAAAGTCGGCTTATCGGACAACGGTTGAGGACAGCATTTACCTGCGACCTGCGGCGACCGGCAAGCGCATCGGCACCAAGCTATTGGAAGAGCTCTTAACCCGGTGCAAAGCTGCCGGAGTCAAAGAAGTTGTTGCCGTGATTTCAGACAGTGGAGCGGAATCCTCGGTGCGTCTGCACGAACAGTTTGGCTTTAGTAGGCAAGGTCATCTGGGCAAAGTTGGATATAAGTTTGAGCGTTGGCTGGGAACAATCCTGATGCAGAAAAGCCTCTGATAAGTTGACTGTAATGAATACAAAGCGGATTTATGTGACTTTAGCGCTGGCCGCTTTGTTGGTAAGCGGGCTTACTCCTGCAGCATCCGCCAGCTCCAAAATCGAGCTGCCAATCAACTCGGGGACAGTTTCGGGCGTGATTATTCAGTATGCAGAAGGTGTATCCCCGATAGCTAAGAACGGTGAGCCTACCGGGGCTAACTTATTGCGCGGACAAATCACCAGCGAAGATTTAGGTGGCGGGCTGTACGCTCTAAATTTTGAAGATGAATTAGAAAAAGAAACCGTACGTAACTGGGTCAAGCGTATGGTGCTCGATCGAAGAATTGCTTGGGCAGATTTAAACCTAAATGTAACTCAAGCATCTCTAGCGCCGCAGAGCTTTATTGCTCCGCCAGTAGCGAAGGCTAGGCCAGCCTCCGGGCCAAGATCACTGGCCGCAAGAGCCGCCGTTAGGTCAAGTGCTCCAGACCAGGCCCGAATTCGTCTTAGCTGGAGAGCACCAGCGAACCGCTACGGGGCACAAGTTGTTGGCTACCGCGTTTTATATTCCTCGAACAACGGACGTAGCTTCCGGGTTCTCGTCAGTGACACAGGTAGCAGTGAGACGAGGCTGTTTGTGAGTGAAGGAATAAGAGCTGGCGTGAGCTACCGCTTTAGAGTTCGTGCCATCACAAACGATGGGTCTGGCAAGAATACTGTTGGAAAAATCTCAAACACTGTTTCTGCGATTGTTAGAACAGCTCCCAAGCCCGTTGTCATAACTTCGGGAACCATGGTTGGACCCGGATCGGTGTCTTATCTTGGACAGTCCCTTTCTGACCGGGGTGGCTTCACGAAAAAGCGATTGCGCTATCGCGCCATTGCAACCGCTGCCAATATCGAGTCGGTTGAAACATCGCTGTGTAGCGCAACTAGGTGCCGATTCCCAGATCTGATTCCTGAAACCCCCTACACCGTGGAAGTTTTTGCCACTAACTCTCTCGGCTCTTCAAGTTCAAACGATGTCGTATCCGTGAATGATTTTTACTTTCCCGTGCAGTGGTATCTCAATGGCCAAAATGGAATCTCGGCGTCATCAGCCTGGAGGTACTCAACCGGTGATCGCTCGAAAGTGGTTGCTGTTATTGATACCGGAATCAAAGAGCACCCGCAAATAGAAAAGGCGCTAACCAGAAACACCGACGGAACTATCTACGGTTACGACTTCGTGTCTGACATCGCCAGCGCTGGCGACGGCGACGGTGAGGACCCTAACCCGAACGATGAGGGAGGTGACGCGTCTGGTTACAATAGCTACCACGGAACTCAAGTGGCGGGAATTATCGCCGCAGAGCACGATTTTGTTGGAACCGCAGGTATCGCTCCAAACGTAAAGATTTTGCCAATTCGGGCACTTGGTATAGACGGCGGAACAGTCGCCGATCTTCTGAAAGCAATTAACTGGGCAGCCGGAGTATCAATAAGTGGTATTCCAAAAAATAGGTACCCAGTCTCAGTAATAAATCTTTCACTCGGAGCCAGAGAAGCCGTACCCTGCACCAGTGGATACGCAAGCGTTTTTGAAACCGCAGCCTCTAAAGGAATCACCGTCGTTGTCGCGGCTGGAAACGAAAGTAGACCTTCACTTTCCTTCCCGGCAAACTGCCCGAGTGTTATAGCAGTTGTTGCCACGCAATCGCTCGGTGATCGCGCATCCTATTCAAACTTTGGGCCGGAGGTATTACTCTCAGCACCCGGCGGTGAATTCTCAATTGGTTCAACCGAATCCCCCGAGTCTCGCGGAGGAATCATTTCCTCTTGGGTTGACGCATCTAACTTGCCAGATTATCGACTCTCCGAAGGAACCAGCATGGCAACCCCGGTGGTTTCGGGAATTGTGGCCTTGATGTATTCGATGCAACCGATTATCAAACCAGAAAAGGTTCGATCAATCCTGGAAAACTCAGTTAAACCGTTTGCCCCTGGATCCAACTGTTCCATAAGTGTCGGCTGCGGTTCAGGGATTGTTAATGCTCAGTTAGCGTTAGCCAGAACCAGTGCGCTCAGGTGATACATGGCAAACAACAAGGATTAAAAAAGACCCGCATGGTGCGGGTCTTTTTTCTTTGGTGCGGAAGGTGGGACTTGAACCCACACGTCCTTTCGAACGCTGGAACCTAAATCCAGTGCGTCTGCCAATTTCGCCACTTCCGCGTTCCTCGAATAGTCTAGCCAATTCTGGCTGTGGATAAACACGCCTGACTTGACTCCGAATTCGACAAACTTAGCAAACTGAAATGCATTTGGGAGTCAAGTGTCTGAACTGGTCATTGCCCTATCCAAGAGGGCTAGAAAGCGCATCGTGGATGGTGGGCTAGAGCTAGACCGAGCACTCGATCAGGTGCTAGATGAAGCCATGGAGTCCGAACTTGCTGGGAGCTCAGCCCGCCAAGAAGCCAGCCTTAGACAGGAGATAACTGAGCAGTTGGCCGCCTTCGGTCCTCTCCAACCGCTTCTGGACGACGATGAGATTGAGGAGATCTGGGTCAACACAAACTCGGAGGTTTTCGTGGCAATAGCAGGGATAAGCAAGCGGCTCGATCTGAAGATCGAACAGGAGTTATTGCAAACCTTAGTTGAAAAAATGCTCCGAAACACAGGTCGCAGACTCGATCGTTCGGCGCCCTTTGTTGACGCCTCGCTTCCTGATGGCTCGAGGCTGCACGTTGTTATTCCAGACATCACGAAAAAATACTGGAGCGTCAACATTCGGAAGTTCCCGACCAGGGTCTACTCACTTCAAAACTTGGTTGGCTTTGGCTCCCTTTCGATTCAGCAGGCGAGGTTTCTAAGTGACCAGGTTCGCGCGGGTAAAAACATTTTGGTTTCAGGTGCTACTCAGGCGGGTAAAACCACAATGCTCTGTGCCCTTCTTGATGAGGTTGCTAGAAGCGCTCGAGTGATAAGCGTTGAGGAAACTTTTGAGATCAGGGTAGAAGGAAGTGACTGGGTTGCGATGCAGACCAGGCAACCAAACCTTGAAGGGGTTGGGGAAATTTCTTTGCGCCGGCTCGTTAAGGAAGCACTTAGGATGCGACCCGGGCTAATAGTTGTGGGAGAGGTTAGAGAAGCTGAGAGCTTTGACCTTCTGATTGCATTGAACTCTGGCCTTCCAGGGCTCTGTACCATTCATGCCAACTCGGCCAAAGACGCAATCGCTAAGTTGTGCACCCTGCCGCTTCTTGCCGGATCAAACATCACCTCGGAGTTTGTGAACCCCACGGTTGGAGCGTGTATCGATCTAGTGATTCACTGCCGAATGCTGCCAAATGGGAAAAGGACAGTTGAACAGATTGCCACGGTCGCATGGGATTTTGATGCGGAGCGGATTCAAATAACTGAGGTGAAATTTTGAAATGGCTTCGCCAGCAGCTGGAAGCTGCGGGATTTTCCAGATTTAGCCCAATCCAAGTAATCATTTTTAGTTTGGGTGCTTCGGTTGCAATTTCGAGCTGGGTTCAACTCAGCTTCGCAGTTGTAGGTCTTAGCCTGTTCGCTTTTTTGGCGGTAATCGGTTTTGCGATTGAGGCTCTGAGGATTGCCGCAGCAACCCGGTCTGAACAGCTCGCCAAACTTTGGCCAGAAGTGATTGATTCTTTACAGACGGCATCAAGCAGTGGGATTGGGATAATCGACTCTCTCGATGAAATTGCTAGATTTGGCCCTGACCGCCTAAGGCCGGCTTTTACAGAGTTGGTTGAGCGAATTGATAAAGGTTCTGGAACCGATAGTTCCCTCGATTGGCTGAAGGCTCAGTTTGGTCAACCGCAGGCTGACCGACTGATTGAACTCATCAGGGTGGTTCAAAATTCTGGTGGCGTGGGCTATCTAGATTCACTGAAAGATCTGTCGGTTCGAACCAGAGCAGAAATTGCACTTTGGGGTGAGCTTGAATCTAAACAGGGTTGGGTGACAGGAACTGCAAAGCTTGCGATTGTTTCACCTTGGATTATTGTTGCCACCCTTTCGTCGAGACCTGAAAACGTAGCCATCTATAACACGACCGATGGAATAACTATTTTGGTTTTCGGTCTGGTGGTTTCTCTAGTTGCCTATCGGATGGTGACCTTGATGGGTTCACTCACTAAACCCCAGAGGGTTTTCACAAAATGAACATCGAGTATTTACTCGCGGTGGTTTTTGGCGTTGGGGTATCTGGATTAGTTGCCTCATTTGTTCAGGTTCCGGTTGCAAGCCTTGCTAGAAGGGTCCAAGCTCCGGGTGAAGGTCATCAGAGCGCGACCAACCGATTCTCCAAAAGAAATCTTGGAGAGCTTTTTAGTCAGAGACTTTCTATGGCAAACAGGGCCAAGTTCAGTAGAGCGCTATTTGAACTTCCCGAAATTGTCGATCTTTTGGTGGTGCACCTGAGAGCTGGTGACGGAATTTATAGAAGCTTCGCTTGCGTTGTTCCAAGGTGTGAGGGGGAACTTGCCAAGGAACTTACCAGGGTGCTTAGGGCTGTCCAATTTGGGGCGGCCTTCGGAGCTGAAATCAAGACGGTAGCAATCGCACTTCCTCAGGCTCAGATTATCGAATTCACCAATAAGGTTGCGATGTCTTTAGAGAGGGGAACCCCACTAGCCCAGCTACTGAGTGAGCTAGGTGCCAGTACAAGGGCGGAGATTAGAAATACGTTGCTTCGCCAGGCCGGTAAGAACGAGACCAGAATGCTCATTCCACTGGTGTTTTTGATATTGCCTATAACAGTTCTCTTTGCCATTTACCCGAGTCTTGAGTTGCTGAATTTTGGGTTCATCTAAAAAAAGGAGAAGAAAATGAAAAGTAAATTATTTGTTGATGAAACTGGAGACGTTCCGGGTTGGGCTGTAATTGTTATAGGCATATGACAGTTTTGCGACGTCGTTAGGTCGTTCGACCGCAGACGGTGCCCCTACATCGCACTACCTAAGGGGTAGTGGGGGAGAAGCGGTGGGTCGTGCGATT
>NZ_JBASXC010000078.1:0-38919 GCF_049276775.1 Rhodoluna sp. | reverse complement strand
CCTGAAACGTTCATGACGTCGTCGACACGACCCAAAATCCAGACGTCGCCGTCCTCGTCGAGTTTGGCGCCATCGCCTGCGAAATAGCGGTCGGTGTATTGCGACCAGTACACCTCTTTATAGCGTTCGTTATCGCCCCAGATACCCCTGAGCATTGAAGGCCAGGGTTCGGTGATTGTTAGGTAGCCGCCGCCGTTTGTCACCTTCTTACCTGCGTCATCGATGATTTCCATCGTGATTCCCGGCAGAGTCCTCATAGCCGAGCCCGGCTTTGAGGAGGTGATTCCAGGAAGCGGGGAAATCATGATGGCACCGGTTTCGGTCTGCCACCAGGTGTCAACAATCGGCGCCTTATTGGAACCAATCACGTCGCGATACCAGATCCAGGCCTCGGGGTTGATCGGCTCTCCAACTGAGCCCAGAACTCGAATTGAACTCAGGTCGTACTTATCTGGAATCTCGCGACCTAACTTCATGAAGGTGCGGATGGCCGTTGGTGCTGTGTACAAGACGGTCACTTTGTACTTTTCAATGATCTTCCACCAGCGTCCCCAATCTGGGGTATCTGGGGTTCCTTCGTAGATAACCTGGCTAACACCGTTTGCTAGTGGTCCATAGACCACGTAGGTGTGGCCGGTAATCCAACCTACATCTGCCGTGCACCAGTAGATGTCAGTCTCTGGGTGAATGTCAAAAACGTTCTTGTGCGTGAAGGTCGCTTGGGTTAGGTAGCCACCAGAGGTGTGCAGGATCCCCTTTGGTTTTCCGGTTGTGCCCGAGGTATACAAGATAAACAGCGGGTGTTCTGCTCCAAAACTTTCCGCTTCGTGCTCGGTTGATGCGCTATCCACAACATCGGACCACCAGTGATCGAAACCTTCGCTCCAACCAACTTCGTTGCCGCCGCGCTTTAGAACCACAACTGAAGTGACACTCGGGCAGGCGCCATCGGCGATGGCGTCATCAACAGCAGGCTTCAGAGCCGAGACTTTACCTTTTCTGTATCCACCGTCTGCGGTGATGATTAGCTTGGCCTCGGCGTCGTTGATTCGACTGCGTAGTGATTCAGCTGAGAAGCCCCCGAATATCACTGAGTGAATTGCTCCTAGGCGAACGGTTGCGAGCATTGCAATAACTGCTTCTGGAACCATCGGCATGTAAATAGCAACCCGGTCACCAGAAACTAAGCCCAAGGAAGCAAACGCGTTTGCTGCTTTTTTGACTTCGGTTAGCAATTCTTGGTAAGTGTATGTGGTGGTGTCACCGTTTTCACCCTCGAAGTAAATTGCCACCTTGTCGCCGCGACCTGCTAGTACGTGCCGATCGAGGGCGTTGTAGCAAACGTTTAGCTCACCGTCCTCGAACCAGGTTGCGAAGGGAGCGTTGGAAAAGTCTAAAGTCTTCGTGAAGGGTTTGTGCCAGTGCAGCTCATTGGCCTGTTTTGCCCAAAAGGCCAGGCGATCATCGGAGGCTTGCTGGTACAGCTCTGGGCCCGCAATCGCCTGGGCCGTAAACTCTGGAGTCGGGGGAAATCTCCTAGTTTCGTGCATCAGATTTTCGATTCCAGTTTCTTCAGACATCTCCCGTCCTTTCTTGTTGTTACTTGGCAATAATGGCATAACCAGACGGGCCGTAATGTTCGCTTGTGCTTACAATAACTAAGTCAGGATTTATTTCTTGACTTGCGATAGTTAGATTCCCCCAATCTCTATCGTTAGGCGGCAGGTTTTCCCCAAAACCTGCCGCCCCCTTATTTTCTCCACAGGTTTGGCTACGGGCCCCAAATCGGGCCCAAATTGATTCAGTGTTGGCTTCGTGGAAACCCAAATACCCAAAGCCCTTCTTGAGCTAATTGATAATCCCAACACCACCGACATCTGCCTGAGCGCTCAGCTGGTGGCTGCGGATCTTGGATCTGGACTTAGCGCCTTAGACCAATTGAGCTTCAGCGAGGAAGAGGTTGCAACTCTTGCCAGACAACTAATTGAAGTTGGTGGCAGAAGACTGGATCAGGCCAACCCGTTTGCCGATGTGAGCTTGCCCGGGGGACTTAGAGTCCACGCCGTTTTGAAATCGGCCTGCAGCGATAAAACGTTAATCTCTATTCGACTGCACTCAACGAAGTCAACGCCTCTCGAGCAATTGCTTTCGGCAGATTTTGCAAACCCCGCACAAAAAGAGCTAATCCAAGAGATTGCCGCCTCGGGACAGAGCGTGCTGATTACCGGTGCCACCGGCACCGGCAAGACGACTCTGCTTAGATCGATGCTCGCGGTCTGCAGTGAGCGGGTCATTGCCGTCGAGGATGTGACTGAGCTCACGGGCCCAAACATAATTTGTTTACAAACAAAGCCCAAAAATATTGAGGGACAAGGTGAGATAACCCTCGATGATTTAGTTAGGCAAGCCCTTCGAATGCGGCCCGATCGAATCTGTATCGGTGAGGTAAGGGGCAGGGAACTTATTTCCATGCTGCAGGCCCTAAACACCGGACACCGTGGAGCCACCACCCTGCACGCAAACTCCCTTGAGCATGTCCCAGAGCGCTTGATCTCAATTGCTAGCTCCCAGGGCCTTGGCACTAGAGCCCTCTCGAGGTTGGTGCCTTCGGCTTTTGATTACGTAATTGCACTCGCCGCAAGCGGCGGCACAAGAAAAGTGTCCGGTATCGGAAGATTCTCGCTTCGTGAGAATGAACTTTGGGTGGATCCGATTTTGCGCATCCGGAAGTTGGCTCTGGCATGAGCGCGTATCTTGCAGTTCTCGAGCTAGCGGCCCTTCTTAGATCAGGTGCGACAACCAACAGTGCAATAAAAGTGTTTCAAGAACAAAGCTTGAGTGAGTTTCAAAAAAACCAGTTCAGGTTTATCTGGGAGGTGGCACGTGAATCCGGCGGCAACCTCGCGCTAAGTCTAGATCGACTGGCCGAAGTTTTTGATGCCCAGCAAAAGCAAAACTCTGAGCTCAAGCTCGCCTTCGCATCTCCTAGGGCGACCGCGAATCTAATTTTGCTCCTACCGCTTGTCGCTGTTTTGTTCGCAGAACTTCTTGGGCTATCGGCGCTTTCTTCTTCTTTTGAAACTTCTCTCGGGGCTTTGGCTGTTGGGGTGGGACTTGTGCTACTAATAATCGCAAGAGTCGTTTCTCTTCGGATGCTTGGAAAAGCTAAACCTCGAGAAGCTGATCCGGGTGCTTTTTTGGATGCGGTCGTGATAGGCCTATCGGCTGGGCTCTCACCGAAATCTGCTGCCGCATTGGCCATGAGGCAAGCAGTTGCAAACTTGAGCGAAGAAGTGTCCTCCGAGCAGCAAAGCGCTTTCTGGGGTGCAGTAGCCGTTTCCGAGCAGTCCGGTATCGCGCTCACCGGAATCTTGTCAGCTAGGGCCGATGCTCTCAGACACCGGCTCTGGAACAGGCGCCGCAACGATTTGGCCAGGCTTTCGATTTCCCTACTTTTGCCGCTCGGGTTAGCAGCCCTCCCGGCCTTCGTTTTCTTGGCGGTTGTCCCGGTTGGAATTGGGCTTATTCGAGGCGCATAAAGAAAGGTAAAAAATGAAGTGGAAAAGCGAAAAGGGAGCGGCAACCGCCGAATACGCAATTGCGACCATGGCGGCGGTTGGGTTTGCTGGCCTTTTGGTAGTGATCATGAGAAGCGACGAGGTCAAGGGAATCTTGTTTGATCTGATCCGATCGGCCCTGAGTCTTGGCGGCAGCTAAAAAAGAATCCGGTACCGTCACCGCCGAACTGGTACTGACCCTCCCAGCGGTATTGCTGGTGATTGCCTTTGTCGTGGGTGCCATGAGTATTCAGCTGCAGCGTATGCAACTGGTATCGGCGGCCTCCGAGATTGCTCGCGCGATTGCGCGAGAGGAGCCGATAGCTCTAGTTGAACAGCTGGTGAGTGAGCTCGGCGAGCAAATCGTGTTTGAATTTTTCGAAGAAGACGGTTTAGTTTGCGTGATTTTGAAGAGCGGTGTCGAGCTTTTAGATTTTGATGAGATGGGTTTGGATTTGATTGAGACGCAGTGCGCAAGAGCCCAAGGTCGATAAGACACGACGCCGGAGTCGGAACAATTTTGGCACTTGGCCTTTTAATTTTAGTTCTCGGAATATTTTCAGCTGGGAGTTTCTATTCCACGCATTTACTAGTAAATACAAGGCTTCAAGCTACGACAGAGACGATTGCACTGGCGGCAAGCGATGCACTTCGGGGCGTATCCTCGGGTTATCCGTGTATTGTGGCAAAAGATATCGCGATGAATATCCAGCTTGTTTTGGAACGATGTCGTATTGTCGGATTCGAGGTCTTTATCGAGACCAGCTTGGAACTAATGGGGGTTGTGCATGAAGCGCAAGCCCGAGCGGGACCAAGTTAGATAAAAACTCTAGGAGATAGATGCCAGGCACCAACAAGTTAGTGATAGTTGAGTCGCCAGCCAAGGCGAAGACCATCGCTAAGTATCTGGGTGATGACTACACGGTTATGGCCTCGATCGGGCATATCAGAGACCTCATCGAACCCAAGAACTTGCCTCCTGAGGAAAAGAAGAAAAAGGGCTCCCTGGCCAAGTTCTCAATCGACATCGAAAATGACTTTGAGCCTTACTACGCCATTTCAGCTGGCAAATCCAAGACCGTCTCGGAGCTGAAAAAAGCCCTCACTGAGGCCGACGAGCTTTACCTCGCAACTGATGAGGACCGCGAGGGAGAGGCTATCGCCTGGCACCTGCTTCAGGTGCTAAAGCCCAAGGTCCCGGTCAAGCGAATGGTGTTCCACGAAATCACCAAACAGGCCATCCAGGAAGCTCTAGAAAAAACCAGAGATGTTGACCAGAATCTGGTTCAAGCTCAGGAAACCAGAAGAGTGGTTGACCGTCTTTACGGTTACGAAGTTTCACCGGTTCTATGGCGCAAGATCAACCGCGGTCTTAGCGCGGGACGCGTGCAGTCGCCAGCAATGAGATTGGTTGTTGAGCGTGAGCGTGAGCGCATGGCTTTTGTCTCGGCTAGCTATTTTGACGTCAAAGCTCTTTTCACCACCAACGTTGGAAAAGAGCAAGACTTCGAAGCCAAGCTGCTCTCAATTGACGGAAAAAGAATTGCTTCAGGTGAATCGTTCAACGACAAAGGTGAAATAAAAGATGGTGTGCTGCTTCTTGATGAAGCAACAGCCGAACAACTCGCCTTATCGATGCGAAGCAACGACATAAAGGTGAAGGTTGAATCGGTTGAATCAAAGCCTTCAACCAGAAGACCGGCTGCTCCTTTTACCACCTCAACTCTTCAGCAGGAAGCGTCTAGAAAACTTCGCATGTCTGCAAAGCAGACCATGGACACTGCTCAGAGCCTCTACCAAGACGGACACATTACATATATGCGTACCGATTCACCGGTTCTATCCACCCAGGCCATCCAGGCCGCAAGAAACCTCGCGATTGAAATGTTTGGAAAAGATTCAGTTCCAGATGCCCCACGTGTTTACACCGGGAAAAATAAAAACGCTCAAGAGGCTCACGAGGCTATCCGCCCAGCTGGAGAAACTTTCTTGCACCCGAAGGATTTGCCGATGAGTATGTCGTCGCGTTCGAAAGATCTTTACGAGTTGATTTGGAAAAGAACAATGGCCTCTCAAATGAGTGACGCCAAGGTCTCAACCACCACGGCCAAGATTTCAGCGGGGCCCCTGGAAGGCAATAAAACCGCCGAATTCTCAGCCTCTGGAACGGTGGTGCTTTTCAAGGGATTCCTTGCCGCCTACGAGGAGGGTCAGGACGCTTCCCGTGAGCAAGAGGAAGATAACGATAAGGAATCCAAGCTTCCAAACATGACGGTTGGCCAGGAGCTATCAGTTGTTGAGGTTACGGCCAAAGACCACGCCACTTTGCCGCCGCCGAGATACACCGAGGCATCGCTGGTGAAGGCCCTGGAAGAAGACGGGATCGGAAGACCTTCGACCTACGCGGCCATTTTGTCTACCATCATCAACAAGGGATACGTCGTAAAGCGTGGCCAGGCACTGGTTCCGGAGTGGATTGCCTTCACCGTCACCAGGTTCTTGGAAGAGAACTTTGTGAAGCTTGTTGACTATGCCTTCACGGCTCAGATGGAAGAAAACCTCGACCAGATTGCAGCCGGTGAATTGAACCGGAGCGACTGGTTAAAGAAGTTTTACTTCGGAACCGATGACGAGGACGGTCTGCACGATACAGTTCAAAACGTTGGTGAGCACGACCCGAAGGCCGTGAACTCAATCTTCCTAGCCGAGAACATCACACTTCGAACTGGCAAGTACGGCCCTTACATCGAGACCATGGTTGAACCAGGTAGCGAAGGTGCCGATGAGAACGGGCGCCGCATTGTTAACATCCCAGAAGGCCTTGCCCCAGATGAGCTAACCGTTGAAAAGGCTCAGGAGCTAATCGATGCGCCAATTATCACTGACCGCGTTTTGGGCCAAGACCCAGAGACCGGATACGACATCTTGTTCAAGGACGGAAGATTCGGCCCCTACGTATTGCTGGAGGATCCAAACGCTGAGAAGCCCAAGACAGCCTCGCTGTTTAAGTCAATGTCTCCAGATACTTTTGATTTTGAACAGGCCGTCATGCTGCTATCTCTTCCTCGAACAATTGGAATTGATCCAGAGACCGAGAACCCGATCACAGCTCAAAATGGAAAGTTTGGCCCTTACTTGAAGAAGGGCACCGACTCGAGATCTTTGACAACCGAAGACCAGATTTTCTCGCTGACCCTTGAGGAAGCTGTCGAGATCTATAAGCAGCCAAAGTATGGAGGGCGAAGAACAGCCGCCACCCCGCTTCGTGAGTTCGGGGAAGACCCGGCCAGCGGTTTGGCCGTAGTTGCCAAGACTGGTCAGTTCGGTGACTACGTCACCGACGGAGCCATCAACGCCACCATCCCCAAGGATGAGAAGCTCGATGAGCTAAGCCCCGACCAGGCATTTGAACTTTTGGCCATTAGGCGTGAGAAACTTGGACTTGAGCCAGGACAGGCTGCTCCCAAGGCGGGACGAGCTTCAAAGAAGGTAGCAGCTCCTAAAAAGACTGTGAAGGCTGGCGCTACAAGAAAGAAGAAGTAACTTTGGCCATTAGCGGCGGACTCTTTATCTCCTTTGAGGGAATTGATGGGGTTGGCAAGTCAACCCAGGCTGACCTAATGGAAAAATACCTAACGGGTAAAGGGCTTAGCGTGGTTCGAACCATTGAGCCGGGCGGAACTGAGCTTGGCACCGAGATCAGACATCTTTTATTGCACCGCAAGGGTGAGGTTTCGGCTCGATCCGAGGCGCTTCTATATGCAGCCGATAGAGCCCATCACGCCTCGAGCAAAATTGCTCCAGCCCTGAAAGCTGGCCAGGTTGTTATCACCGATAGATTCCTAGACTCATCGGTTGCCTACCAGGGTGCTGGTCGTGAACTTGATCTGACCGAGGTGAGAAATCTTTCGCTGTGGGCGGTCAATAATCTACTACCCGACCTAACCGTACTTTTAGATCTCGACGCCGAGCTTGCATCGAAGCGTCGCGGTCAAACCGGTGAAGAACCAGATCGGCTAGAGCGAGAAAAGATTGAATTTTTTGAGGCTGCCAGAAACTCTTACCTTGAGCTTGCCAAAAATGAACCAAAGAGATTTTTTGTCGTGGATGCCAATCAGGCACCGGAGCAAATATGGAGCAAAATTCAATCAAGACTCGATGAGGTCTTGGAGAGCAAGGGGCTGTGAACACGGTCCTAGATTTCGAGCCGATTTGGTCTGAGCTTTTGGGTCAGCCCGAGGCTATCTCGCAGCTTCGTCAAGCGGTTTCAAATAAGGATGCGGGACTGCAGCACGCCTGGCTACTAACCGGCCCTCCAGGATCTGGAAGATCAAATGCCGCAGCCGCATTTGCGGCTGCGCTCCTTTGTGGAGATGCAGGTTGCGGGCAGTGCAAGAGCTGTCGGATGGTTATGTCCGGTAGTCATCCGGACGTTTCAGTTTTGGCAACCGAAAAGGTAATTATCTCAATTGAAGAAGTCAGGCAGTTGGTTACTTCTTCGCACTTTGGTGGATCGGTTGGAAAACATCAGATCATGATTATCGAAGATGCTGACCGGATGAGCGAGCGGTCCTCAAACGTTTTACTGAAGGCACTGGAAGAACCACCGGCTGGAACAGTCTGGTTGCTTTGTGCTCCTAGTGAGGCAGACATGCTGCCAACCATTCGCTCCAGAGTAAGAAGGGTTGCCCTAAAGCAGCCCTCTACTCAGACCGTCGCTGATTTGCTGGTTGCTCGGGACGGGATTGAACGCTCGCTCGCAATGCAGGTTGCAGCTGAAGCGCAGGGACACATCGGCATGGCTCTTCGTTTGGCTACCAGCTCGGATGCGAGGGCTAGGCGCAAAGAGACGCTCTTGAGCTCAATGCAGATCGATTCAATTCCCAAAGCTATGGCAACGGCCGAGCGCTGGCTCGAGCTTGCCAAGAAAGATGCCGAGGCAATAACCATAGAGCGCGATGGTCAAGAGCGAGCTGACCTGCTCGCAACTTTGGGAATCCCCGAGGGGGGGACTGTTCCACCGGGGCTACGTTCAGACATCAAAGCACTCGAGGAAGCACAAAAGCGTAGGGCGACCAGGAGCCTTCGAGATGGCATCGACCGAATCCTGGTGGATCTAATGTCTCTCTATAGAGATGTCCTAACTCTTCAGTTGGGTGCGGGGGCGGAGCTTGTCAATCAAGATTTAAAAAATCAAATGCAGGAGCTCGCGTCATCGACCACCTCAACCAACACCATCTCAAAGCTGGAGGCTATGGCTTTGGCCAGGGTTCGAATTGGCGCAAATGTAAGAGATTTGATGGTGTTGGAATCGCTGGCAATTCAACTCAGAAGGAAACCATGAATTACCGGTTTGGCCTGATATCCGTCTTAGCCGTTTCGGCCCTGGTGTTGTCAGGATGCGCGGCGGCATCCGACTCCGGGGCCCCTGAGCCAATTACACCGGTTGCTAGCCCGGCCCCGGCTGGTTTCGAAAGTTTTTATAACCAGAGTGTGGAATTTGAATCTTGCGGAGAGCAGTTATTTTGTGCCGACATTCAAGTGCCGCTGAACTGGGACGATGGGAACAGTGAACCAATAACCATCGCAACTGTTTATCGCGCAGCGGACAAGAAGAATAACTCGGGGTTTATTCTTTTCAACCCCGGGGGACCGGGGTCGTCAGGATATGACTGGGTTAAGGAATCAAGTCAGTTTTTGGGCACCAAAAAACTCCGAGAGAATTTTAATCTGCTGGGATTTGACCCCAGGGGAGTTGGAAGAAGCTCAGCTGTTAAGTGCCTAACCGATAGCGAGTATGACGAGTTTTTGTACGGAGTTACAGGCTTTGAACTCGGTAGCGATGAGGATATTGCAGCCGCCAGAAGTGCAATCAAAGACTTTAGTAGCAAGTGCCTCGAGAACACCGGGGAACTACTTGGCCACGTTGACACTGTTTCAGCCGCCAAGGACATGGACATAATTCGCGCAGTGCTCGGAGAGGAAAAGCTGAGCTTCCTTGGCTACTCCTACGGCTCTTTTCTAGGAACCACCTTCGCAACACTATTTCCAGATCGGGTGGGCCGATTTGTCTTGGATGGTGCTATCGACCCGACCGTTTCAGACGAGCAGCAGACTCTGATTCAAATCGAAGCCTTCGAAGCGAGCCTTCGAGCGTTCCTGGAAGAGTGCGAGCAGTTTAAGGATTGCCCGTTCACTGGATCGGTCGAAGACAACCTAGAAACTATAGGCAAGTTCTTTACTTCTTTAGAGACCACTGCTTTACCAACAGAGTCTGGTCGGGACCTAACGATCTGGGCTGCGGTCACCGGCCTGATTATGCCCCTTTATTCTGAGAGCTTCTGGCCGTATCTTGCAACCGCTTTTGATAAGGCGCTAAATGATGGCCAGGGAGATATGTTCCTGATTTTGGCTGATCAGTACAACGACCGAAACGAAGACGGAAAATACGGTACGAATTTGATTGCTGCCAACTATGCAATCAACTGTCTAGATGCACGCTCCAGCACAAACATCTTCAGTATGAAACGGCAAAACGCAGCTTTGCTTGAGGCGGCGCCGACTCTTGGTCGCTACTGGCAATACGGTGCATTGCGTTGTGAAAATTGGCCATTTGATGTCAAGCAGTCTCCTGTTTCATACAGCGCCGAAGGCGCACCAACAATCTTGGTAATTGGAACTACCGGAGATCCGGCAACCCCTTACCCTCAGGCTCAGGCTCTAGCGGGGAGTATTTTGAGCGATGCATTCTTGTTGACCTATAACGGCGAGGGCCACACCATCTACGGACAGCAGGTGACCTGCGTTGACAACCCGGTTGATAATTTCTTTCTAACCGGTGAGTTACCCGAGAGCGACCCCAACTGCTAGTTGTTTTTCAATCATGAACTTAAAAGATAAACCCCGCCGTAGGGCGGGGTTTATCTTTTCTGTCAATCTAAAACAGAAGAGCAATTCCTAAGAATACATAAATTGCGACAAAAATTGTTGGAGTGACATAGCGAATTACATCGAGCCAGTTTGAGAACTTTAGAAGCTGTGCTGAGAGTTTTGACTTAGTCTTTAGGCTTCTAATTTCTGCCAATAGAGCCCTTGCTTCAGTCGCAGCTGAATACTGAGCTAAATACCCAAAGATTCCAGAAGCTAGCAAGATTCCAAGGGTTGCGAGCCTTATTTCCAGTGTTGTGTTGGCAAGTCCGTCATTTAGCAGTGCAATTGTGACAATCAGTAGAAATGTGGGGGCGAGCTGGGAAAAAATCACCTGGTTGCGCAATTTGTTCCAAAGCTGAATCAGATTTAGCTCGTTCATGGTCTAACTCCGTTTCTTGGGTCCTAACTTCTAGGCTACCTATCTGCTCGCCATAGGTCGGCGATAAACTTTAGGGAAATTAGGCGATTGGCCACCTTAGCTCAGTTGGTAGAGCAGCTCCCTCGTAAAGAGCAGGTCAGGAGTTCGATTCTCCTAGGTGGCTCCGATTACCTTTGTCAGTTGAAGTCTGGTGTTGGTGAGCAGCCGCAGCACGAGCATGCGCTGTACAAAGTGGCCTTTCGGGTGATTCCGGGAAGATGAGCTATTAGCAACTCGGATCTGGAAACAGGCTTTCTTGAGGTCTTGGCTATCTGTATTCGATCAAAGCGCGCTTGAGTATTTGTCACGCTGATTTTTAAGTTCCTGTATGTGACACTCTGGCCCTTTTTGACTAATGCAGGATCAAAAGATCCACAGTAGGAATTGGGATATTTTTTTCCATCTGGAAAGAGGTAATACGCCCATTTGGTAAAAGCTGGATCGTTTCCACAATCGTTTGGACTGTGATCGTCGATTTCTCCTGTTGCAACATCAATTAGATAAACAAACACGCCCTTACTGCTCGTCTTCCACTTCTCTGTGTATCCGGTTGGCCTTCTGGATTCAACGACAAGCGCTTTTGTGTCCGAAAGCTTGACAACCGCAACCTTTTTCTTACCTCCATAAATTTCCAGAGGCGTCAGATTTACCTGAAAATTGGTACCCGGAGCCGTTGCGTCCACACAGAAAACCTGACTGTCGTTCAGCCATCCAATCAAAAAGCTTTCCCATCCAGTCATTGCGGCTGAAAAAGCGCCCCCCATTCCGGGGTTTGGATATTGATTTTGCCCTACGCCTGTGGCCCAACCATTTCCTGGTGCATGAAGATTTAGCCCCTGCTCATGAAGAAGCTCATGAACCCAATAAGCCCATGTGTACTTGCGCTTAGTTTTGTACTTAAGGCCATTTCGCCCACCGGAATTTTCGTAGTGGTACTGACTTGGAGCCCAAATCAAACCTGGACGTTGTTCGTTTGGGAGAAAACTCTGCTCATTACTTCCTACCCTGAGCCCAAAGTCGTGCTTTTTGCCTCCGTCAATTCCCGGAGCCCAGTAAATAAATGTGCCATCCACATTAGAGAAATCCACATCCTTAGGGAATCTCTCAAGAATCATCGCTGCGAGAAGCTTGTCATCCGAAGGAGCTTCCGAAGAATTTATTGGTAGCTCAATCCAATTTTCAATAATTTGGAACTCGTAGGTGAACTTGCCTTGAGACCAAAACTTGCTCCAGTCTCGAATCTTTTTTGTTTGGGGGCCAAGAAACTTCCTGGGTGAGTCGACAAACTTCTTTGTGTCCTTAAAAGTGACCATGACGGCGATTAGGTTCGCACTACCTCGGACAGGAAATCGACCGCTATCAAATGGGAAGCCAACGGCGGCGCGAGCAGTTTGACCATTAACAACAGTTCCTCTGGGTAATCCCCTCAGAAATTCTGGTTGCCCATCCGTCAACTTGCAGACTTCGGCACCAGTTTCCGCAGCAAGTGATGCGTTAGGGTGCACTCCGAAGGTGATTACGAGTGACAAGGCCGATGCGAGTACAAGAAGTTTTTTCATTAAATTCCCTTGGGCATCATAATAATCCCAAGAGTGGGGACTTGGAAGCGTATGGCTAATTTTGGATGTTGACAAAATTTCTTTTGGGGCGGCCCTGTACCCATGAGAAGCAATTCATGGGCCCAAAGTCGGGTCGATTTGCAGATCTGGATGAGCAAACGTTTGGTGCCCTCAAGGCTCAAAGCTCAAGGGTCCAAGGTAGAAAATCTAATTCTCCTAGGTGGCTCCCTACTGGGTGGGCATCTAGGCCAAACGCCCCCACTTCGTTGACCGCCGGCTATTGTTATGATGATTCGAACCAACCACCGTCGGCCTGTTCGCTGGAGGTGGATTAACCAAGCGGAAGGTCGAAGATGACACCGAACCCCTGGACAAAGCACTATCCAAGTGAGGTCAGCCCAGAGCTAGCCAAAGTCCCATTTGCCAACATGGCTGAACTGATAGAGGTGGCGGTGGGTCAGTACTCCAAAACCAAAGCCTTTACCCAAGTAATGGCAAATGGCATGAACGGTTCTCTAACTTACGCACAGATTGACTCTCACTCAGACAACTTCGCAGCCTACCTTCGAGAGATAGTTGGTTTGAAGCAAGGTGACCGCGTTGCCGTTCAAATGCCAAACTGCTTGGCCTACCCGATTGTTGCATTTGGAGTTTTCAAGGCAGGACTTGTGCTTGTCAACACCAACCCTCTTTACACCGCGCCAGAAATGATTCACCAGTTTTCTGACTCCGGAGCAGTCGCTCTCATAGTCAGCGACATGTTTGCAGACCGCTTGCCAGAGGTGCTGCCAAAGACCAAGATCAAGACCGTGGTGACTGTCAAGATTTCGGAGTTTTTCCCTGCAGTAGTGCACGGAGTTATTCGGGTCACCCAGCGCTACTGGAGCAGGACCCTTCCAAAAATTAAGGTTCCACACACTTGGTTCCAAGACGCACTTGCTCAGGGTAAAAAAGCTCGAAACGATTCGGCGGCAGCGTCTTACCTCAAAGGTGTCACCTCAGACACCGTTGCCGCACTCCAGTACACCGGTGGAACAACGGGTGTTTCAAAGGGAGCAATGTTGTCCCACGGCAACCTGGTGACCAATACACTTCAGATGATTTCTCATGCGGGAACCGGGATGAGAGCCGGAAAAGAAATTGTTTTGACCGCTCTACCGATGTATCACATCTTCGCCTTCACAATTAACCTGGTGGCTTTTTTCCACATTGGAGCAAGAAACATTCTCATTCCTACTCCACGTCCGCCCAGCAACCTTCGTCGAGCCTTTGATAACTACAAAATCACTTGGCTTACGGGCGTGAACACCCTGTTCAATGCCCTTTTGAACGAGCGCTGGTTCCAAGACTCCCCGCCAAAGCACCTTCGCGCATCAGCAGCTGGAGGAATGGCCTTACAGGCATCGGTTGCTGAGCGCTGGCGTGAAATGACCGGCACTCCAATTGTTGAGGGCTACGGTTTGACTGAGTCTTCTCCTGTAATCACCTTCAACCCTCTTACGGGCCTAGCAAAAGACGGGTCTATCGGCATCCCTGTTCCCTCAACAGAGGTCAAGTGTGTGGATGCCAAAGGTAAGGAAGTAAAGGTAGGGGAACCCGGAGAGATTATCGCCCGTGGACCTCAGATCATGCTCGGTTACTGGCAGCGTCCAGAAGAGACCGCAGCAGCCATGAAAGATGGATGGTTCTATACCGGTGACGTCGCTCAGATGGATGCCGACGGGTACTTCACAATCGTTGATCGGAAGAAGGACATGATTTTGGTCAGCGGATTCAACGTTTACCCGAATGAAGTCGAAGAACAGATTGCTGCAGTACCTGGAGTTCTCGAGGTCGGCGTCATTGGAGTTCCCGATGAGAAGTCCGGAGAGAAAGTCCAGGCCTACGTTGTTGCATCAGTTCCGGCGCCAACCGCCGAGCAAATCATTGCACACTGCCGCGAGAACCTGGCGGCATACAAAATACCTCACGGCATCATGTTTGTCGATGAGCTACCAAAGAGCCCAATCGGAAAGATACTTCGTCGCGAGCTTCGTGCCGGTGCTGTCTCGTCTGGATCCAAGGCTGGCTCAAACAAGAAGGGTGCATAACCATGAATTCAATTATGATTCTCGCCGAGGAAGTAGCCAATCAAGCTACCGTCGTAAACGAGTTTGAGCAAACGCTGCTTCGAATCTTCATTCTGATCATCATGTTCGGACTGGGGGCTGGATTGACCCCTAAGGACTTTGGTTTGGCACTTCGCAGACCTTGGGGACTGATCATTGGTTGGGTGACGCAGTTTGGAATAATGCCGCTCACCGCCTTCCTGCTTGTCACATTTGTTTTGTTCCAGTTCGATCCACCACCGGGCGTTGCCTTTATTGCCTTGGGTGCACTCATTATGGGCAGCGTTCCTGCAGGAACGACATCGAACCTGTTCACCTACTTCTCAAAGGGAAACCTGGCTTTGAGCGTGACAATGACTGTCAACTCCACCCTCTGGGCTTTCGTCATGACTCCACTAGTGCTGGTTTTCTACTCTCGCCTAGTGGGACTTGATTCATCACTAGATGTTCCCATCGGAGAGCTTGTGACCGTTATCTTCGGATTAATTGTTCCGGTGGGCCTTGGTATGTTGGTGCGTCGCCTAAGCTCCAATGCGGGTTCAGTGCTTGAGCTAATCGGCGGAGTCTTTGGACTGCTATTTATTCCGTTCCTTATCGCGATTTGGGTGCCTAGAAACTGGCAGCTCCTTCTTACAACTGAGTGGCCAACCTACGTCGTCGCAATCGGTTTGGGAGCTGTCGGAATGACGGTGGCCTATTGGGCCGCCAAGGCTATACGACTTCACCCGATGAACGTTCGTACCGTTTCTTTGGAAACCGGTATTCAGAACGGCCCCTTGGCTATTGCGGTTATCGTTGCCGTTTACATCGACAACCCGGGACTGGATGAGATCCTTCTGATCCCAGCGCTCTACTCGTTGTTTATCGTGATTCTTTCCACCATTGTTACCCTCTGGTTCAGAAGGGCAAACGTGGCGGAGGAGCAGAAGATTCCGAACCTGCTCTAGAGATTAAAAAGATAATGGCCGGCGGATTAACCGCCGGCCATTTCTTATTTCTTGTTTAGAACTGGATACCTCTTGTTAGAGCTCCGTCGATCACAAGGTTTGATCCGCTGATTCTTGAGGCAACAGCACTGGAGACAAAAACGACTCCAGCGGCGATTTCCTCAGCGGTTCCCATTCGTCCGGTTGGGTTTAGGCCCATCGCAAACTTGAATAGGTCGGGGTTTCCGCCCTCGATTGACTGCCAAACTCCACCTGGGAAGTAAGTGTTTCCGGGTGACACGGTGTTTGAGCGAATCCCCTTCTCAGCAAGTGAGAGGGCAAGCCCTGCCATGTATCCGATGATTGCTGTCTTGAAGGTTCCGTATGGACCCGAGGCAAAGTCTGCCTCGCGACCGGAAACGCTCGAGATTGCAAGCAGGGACTTTATCTTGCTTTTTTCCAGGTGAGGAATTACTGCCTTGCACAGGTTCACGGTTCCCATCATGTCAACGCGATAGGAAGTGTCCCAGTTCTCGTCCTCGTCGGGAATTGCCAAAGCGCTGACGTTGGCAACCGCCATGTCAATGCCACCGAATTCCTTGGCTGTTTCATCTACCCAGGCACGAAGTGCCTTGGCGTCTCCAACATCAAGGGCAGTTCCCTTTGCCTTGACGCCCTTGGCAGTCAGGGACTTTTCGGTCTCTGCTACCTCGTCGGCGTTTCTAGCGCAGAACGCAACGTTGGTACCTTCGTTGGCAAACTCTTCAACAATTGCGCGGCCGATACCTTTGGTGCCACCGGTGACAATTGCTACTTTGCCTTTGATTCCTAGATCCATTGATTACTCCTATTTTTTATTATGCGTTGGCATTACTTGCCGAGCGGAATGGTGTACCTAGCGGAAGCACCTGCTTGCCCCACATCTCGTTAAGCAGAACGGCAAACGCCATGTACATTGCTAGTCCACCGGTCAAGATACCTTCGTATCCACCGAATGTGACCAGGGCTGCGTTTCCAGTCAGGTTTCCGATTGCAAGTGATCCAAGAAGCACCACTGTCAGCATCAGGATGATGGTTAGAACCCTTGGCGCAACCATGGACGCGAACACCAAGAAGATGGTGAAAATCATCCAGATGATTAGGTAGAAACCAATTGCTGCACTAGAGACGGTCCACCACTCGATAAATGCACCCAGGTTGATGAGTCCGAACGATAGCCAAAGGAATGAATAACCACCAAAGGCTACAACTCCGAATGTGTCACCCAGCTTGAAGAGCATTGAAGCAACAAGCGTCTGAGCGGCACCTCCGAAGAATAGAGCCATGGCGATAATCATCCCGTCAAACGGAATGATTCCGCTGTTTGCAAGACTCAGCAAAACAGTTGTCATTCCATATCCAAGCAATCCCAGTACTGCGGGGTTAGCTGTTTTTTCCATTTGTTTGGACCTCCTTGTCCAAGAGAGAAGAAAAGCTTTTGCTTTCCTCTTGTTTCGCCGCTTACTTGACCGATTTGGCCAGTTCGCGGAGTCTTTCGTGGATGCCTTCGTAGGCACTGCTCTTCGGCATGAGCTTCTTTGGAATCTTGGTGACAACCGAGTAGTTGGTGTCTACCGCGTTCGCGATTGGGGAAAGTGATGTTTGGGTCACCAGCTGGTAGGCATCCATGTAGTGGATTCCCAGTAGCTCACTTAGCCAGCGAACCATTTCAACTTGACCGATTCTCCAGGCATCCTCCATAGGTCTGGAAGATCCGACCACCATCCAGTAGTCATCGTTTTCAAGCCTTGGCCAAAGCGGAGCATTGCCCTTAATGAGCTCGACCATGATGACGGAGTCCATGGCCCCTTCCACTGCGGTACCGCAGGATTCACCCTCGCCCTGGCGGTAGTGGCCATCTCCGATTGACAAAAGTGCGCCCTCAACGTTTACCCCGAGGTAAACAGTTGTCCCAACCTTCATCTCCGGGGTGTCCATGTTTCCGCCGAAGCGCTCGGGTACCAGGCTGGTTCGAACTTCTCCAGCCGGGGGAGCAACTCCAACTGTTCCGAGCATGGTTTCGATAGGAAGTGCAATCTCCATATCTCCAAAGCGAGCCTGGAAGCCAACTTGGTTTCTGGCGGTGTCAACGTGGTAGATCCAGGTTGCTTCCGGAAGAGCCTCGTGTAACATCGCAGTTCGATCGGTAGCGGAAAGACCTCCAAAGAATGGAATTGTTGATGAAACTCCAAAGCTTCGAGCCGGAGTCAGGTCAACGATGTGAAGGACCAGAGTGTCACCGGGTTCGGCACCCTCAACATAGAAAGGTCCGGTCTGTGGGTTTACATATCTAATGTCGATTTTTTGACTAGGCATGTCATCCACCGTGGTAAGAGCAAAGTTGAAGGCATCTTCGGACCAGAGCCTCATGAGGGTTCCGGGTTTGATGGTCATCACCGGCTTAGCACCACCGAAGGTGTATGTGTAGTCAGAACGTTCTGGCTTGAAGCTGATTTCTTCCATTTGGGTTACCTTCCTGTTGACGATGCACTGATTGGACCAAGTTCGTGAAGTTGCGTGACGTGACTAGGGCTGAGCTCCGAGAGGTCTGAGACCCCGAGTAGCTGCATGGTCCTTTTGATTTCTCCGGTCAAGATTTCTAGGGCTCGAACAACTCCCGCATGGCCGCCGGCCATTAGGCCGTATAGGTAGGCGCGGCCAATCATGGTTGATTTTGCGCCCATTGCCACTGCCGCTACTACGTCAGCACCGGACATGATGCCGGTGTCAATCATCAGCTCGATGTCTTTGCCAACCTCTTTATGAACCTTAGGGAGAAGGTGGAAAGGGATCGGGGCACGGTCTAGCTGACGCCCACCGTGGTTGGACAAAACAATTCCGTCCACACCCAATTTGGTCAGGGCCACCGCGTCCTCAATGGACTGAACCCCCTTGATGACAAGCTTCCCGGGCCACTCGTTTCGTATCCACTTGAGATCTTCAAAGGTCACGGTTGGGTCAAACATCTTGTCGATTAGCTCACCGACTGTTCCTCCCCAGTTGTTTAGGGAAGCAAATTCCAGTGGTGGGGTTGTTATGAAGTTAAACCACCACTCCGGTCTTGGAATCGCGTTGGTTATTGTTTTTATGGTTAGAGCCGGTGGGATGGACATTCCATTTCTTTTGTCGCGAAGCCTCGCTCCGGCGACCGGAACATCCACAGTCACAAATAAGGTGTCGTAGCCGGTTGTGCGCGCCCTGCGAATAAGTTCCATGGACTGATCTCTGTCGGTCCAAAGATATAGCTGGAACCAGCGCCTGCCAAGCGGTTCAACCGCTGCGACCTGCTCGATGGATGCCGTTCCCATTGTGGAAAGAGTAAAGGGGATTCCAAATTCTGCTGCAGCTTGTGCTCCGGCTAGTTCACCCTCGGTGTGCATCATGCGGGTGAATCCAGTCGGCGCAATGCTGAGCGGAAATGCACTTGGGCCACCTAAGACCTGACTCGAAGTGTCTACCTTAGAGACATTTCTGAGGATGTTCGGGTGAAACTCGATGTTTTCAAATGCCCTGCGAGCTCTTGATATGGAGAGCTCTTGCTCGGCGGCACCGTCGGTGTAGTCGAAAGGTGCTTGCGGAGTTCGACGCTTTGCGATGTCTCGAAGATCGTTAATTGTTAGGGCTCTATCTAACCGCCTCTTCTTAGCGTTTGGCTCGAAGCGCTTAAAGCGCATTAGAGGAGCCAGGTCTTTAGGTCGAGGGAATCTTCTTTGAATCACATCGATCTCCAAATCTATAGAGTTATCCGTTATCCTACATTATTGAGGCACTTGCGCAAGGGGCAAAATTTAGCCAGGGCGATGGGCTGGATAGAGTTAAGAGCGTTGAGATAGATCAGGGAAGGGGGCTTTCGTGGCGGCAAAAAAAGTACCAACAAAAATTCAAAATGCTTCCAGCCGGTCCTCGACAGGCGATGTCTATGAGGGGCTTCGTCGGCAAATTCTCGAACACTCCATTCCGCCGTCCACCAAAATCAACATCGAGCAAATCTCCAAAGAGCTTGGCGTCTCGGCTACTCCGGTTAGAGAAGCCCTGAGGCTTTTACAGGGCGACAACCTATTGGTTGCTACCTCAAATAAGGGGTATGCAACGACACCTGTTTTGGACGCGCAGGGAGTGCGTGATTTGTTTGAGCTTCGATTGCTGATTGAGCCCTGGGCCGCAAGGACCGCCGCATCAAACCGGCTTCAGAATCCAGCCAAAGAACTGGATCGAGAAATTAAAGCTTTTGACTCAACCTCTGACTCAATTCAGCACGCCATGATTGGGCACGACAGTAAATTCCACAGGGCCATCTTGCTCTCAACGGAAAACCAAACCGTTATTCAGGCCTTTGAGCAATCGCACTGTCACCTACATCTATTCAGAATGTTTCGAGAGGACTGGGACTGGAAATCTAGCCTGGCCCAGCACAAACGTATCGCCAAGGCAATTGCTAATGCAGATCCAGCCGGAGCCGAAGAGGCGATGAGAGCCCATTTGAATTCTGCCTACCTTGGATTTATTGAGGGGATGCCCAAGCTCAATGAGACTCGCTCCATTTCTAAAGTGCCAACCAGCAAGCTAATTCAGAAGTAGCCATTTAGTTATTTCCCCCTCGTTTTATGTGTTTGACTCTTTATTAGAGGAGATTTTTTAAGTGTCGTCGAGGAAAAACAACGCCCTGCAGGAGTATTTATCCCGCCGGTTTAGAAAGCTACTCTCCGGGGACCCAAAAGGTGTGCCCCCATGGCTCGGCGTGGTGGCCGAGGGGGAAGAGCCCGGTTACTTTGTTCCCTCTGATGCCCCATGGGTGGTCCACGCTGATTTTGGAACCTTGGTTGGTGGGATAAGGGCTCTTCTGATGCAGGCTCTTCACCCGGGGTCTTTGACCGGAGTAAAGAATCACTCGAGGTATGAATCCGATGCGCTTGGTCGCTTGGCCGGAACAATCAGATGGCTTACGGTGACAACTTTTGGCTCTAAGACTGCGGTGGCCAATGAGGCATCCCGAGTGAACAGATTGCACGATCACGTTAAGGGTGAATACACCAAGGGCACCGGTGAAAAGGTTCCCTACAAAGCTGCGGATAAAGACTTACTGCTTTGGGTTCACATTGCATTTATGGAATCGTTTCTGGTTTCTCATCAGATGTATTCCTCTAGAGAAATCCCAAAGGGATTAGCCGAAACCGGAGCAGATAATTACATCGCGCAGTGGAGCATTTCGGTTGCGCCTCTAGGCTTAGAAAAGTGCCCGATGAATTCCATTGAGTTAGATAGTGAAATTTCTGCTCTGTTTAGCGCCGGCCTTTTAGTTTCAACTCCGGATACTGAAAAGGTGGTGGAGTTTATTAAGAATCCACCACTTCCAGCGATTTCCAAGCCCATCTACGGATTACTTTTTGACGCGGCGGTTGTTTCCCTTAGGCCTGAGTTTCGAACTCTACTTGGACTAAGGGCAAAGCCCCGTTGGTTTATTCAGCCATTGACTCGCTCCATCCTCAGGCTGATGCGCATCGCGATTGGGCCGGAGTCACCTATTGAAGATGCTTCGATCGCAAGGCTCAAAAAGATTGGCGTTTTAGCCTAAATAGCTACTGGGAAAGAAAGTATTACCCCTTTTGGTAATTGATCTCAGGAGTATGCTTTTATTTGAAATGCCAAAACTATCCAGGCTGTCTGCAACGCAGCTAATTGCAGCAGCCTTTACAGCTCTGATTCTTCTGGGGACCTTCTTACTCATGTTGCCAGCCGCATCCAAGGCTGGAACAATCACAAACTTCTTCGATGCTCTTTTCACTTCTACCTCGGCCGTAACGGTTACGGGACTAACCACACTCGATTCGGAAACCCACTGGTCAACAACCGGCCACGTGATTTTGGCTCTTTTGATTCAAATTGGTGGATTTGGAATCATCGGCTTTGCGACCCTGGTCGGCTACTTGATCGAAGGTCGGGTATCGCTGAAGAACCGAATCTCGGCCACCTCGGAATCCTCGGCAACCAAGCAGTCGGATATCAAGACCCTTCTAAAGAACATTGCGAAGCTGATGTTGTTTTTCCAGCTTGTGCTATTCCTATTTTTGACCGTTCGATTCTTTTCAGAGTATGGGTACTCGTTTGAGAAAGCGTTGGCGCACGGTGGATTCCACGCAATCTCGGCATTTAATCAAGCGGGTTTTTCCCTCTACACAGACAGCCTTATGGGCTTTGCCAATGACGGCTGGATTATCGCTCCCGTTTTCTTGATTTCAACCCTTGCTGGCTTTGGTTTCCCAGTTATGGCCGAGATCCGTGACCGACTAAAGCTCAGGGTTTTCAAACTGTTAAGGCGAAAGGTGGATTACACGATGCCCGCGCAGTGGTCACTGAACTCGAGGATTATTTTGTGGGCGAGCTTATTTCTGTTAATAGTTGGTGCTGTCGGAATCGCAATCTCAGAATGGAATAACCCGGGGACTCTGGGAGTACTCGATCCAGCTCAAAAAGTCATGGCGAGTATCTTCACATCTTCAATGCCAAGATCTACCGGGCTTAACCTAATTGAGACCGGCGCGATGTATGCCAGCACCTGGCTGGGAATAGATATCTTGATGTTTATCGGGGGAGCAAGTGCATCCACCGCCGGTGGTATCAAGATCGGTACTGCAGTTGTACTTCTCTACATCGTTTACACCGAGATTCGCGGTGACGCTGCGGTGAATGTCGGAAACCGTCGATTGCCAAGATCGATGCAGCGTCAGGCTCTGACCATCGTGACCCTTTACATCTTCGTGGTGATTGGAGCTATTTTCTTGCTTCGCATCACAACAAATTTCTCGCTAGATGAATTGATTTTTGAAGTTATTTCGGCAGCTGGAACCGTGGGGCTCTCGACAGGAATCACGCCGGATCTTCCCGAACACGCTAAATTCTTGTTATCACTCCTTATGCTTTTTGGCCGACTCGGACCGATTGTTGTCGCCACCTCCTTGGCACTTCGAAAGACCAAGCGTCACTACGAGTTCCCTAAGGAAAGGCCCCTAATTGGCTAATCTGCTGGAGCTAGAAAACTATAGATTCCACCTCGTTATTGTTAGAAGTGATTACTTCGCCTCACCTGATTGGAGATAGGTAAATTGGCTAGTCGGCTAAAACTGCGCAGCGGAAAAAAGCATGGTGCATCAACTATTGCGGTAATTGGGCTCGGTCGGTTCGGGACGGCTCTTGCGCTAGAGCTTGTAAAAACCGGACGTGAGGTTCTCGGCATTGACTCAGACGAGAGACTGGTTCAGTCAAACGCTGATGCTCTGACGCACGTTGTCCAGGCAGACTCAACTGACGAGGCATCTCTGAGGGAGCTTGGACTTACCGAGTTTGACTCGGCTGTGGTGGCAATCGGTAGCGATCTGGAAGCCTCAATTTTGACTGCCTCGCTTTTGCTCCAGCTGGGTGTTCCAGAAGTTTGGGCCAAGGCTACGAGTGTCTCGCATGGCCGAATTCTCGAGCAGCTCGGTGTGCACCACGTGATCTTCCCTGAAATGGATATGGGTAGTCGAGTCGCTCACATGGTGAGCGGTGAATCACTCGACTACATCCAGCTCGATGAAGATTTTGTTATGGCGAAAACCGAAGTTCCAGAAGGCTTCAACGGTAAAACTCTTGCGGAGATGAAATTCCGCTCGAACCACGGAGTGACAGTTGTGGCCACTAGAAAAGAGGGCGAGAGCTACATGCCTTCTTTTCCTGAAACAATTCTCTCAACTGGCGACGTCATGATTGTTGCCGGAAGAACTTCTAAGGTAGAAGACTTCTGCCGAATGGGTTGGTAAAACTCCACAAGCAACAGGCCGAGTTGTAAAAACCAATATTTGCGCACGGCGTTTAGCCTTGAAGAATGCATAAAAAAATTTGGCAAAGTGCTCTGGCCGGCGTGTTGACTACAGCCCTAGTGGTATCTATCGCCCCATCCAGTTATGCCAATCCCGACAGTGAGAGCTCTGAAGTCACGCTGGCCCCGGTGGCGTGTAAAGCCAACAAGGCTATGCGCCAAAAGACCCTGGGTAAATTTCACGCATATGTAATCAATGTTGAAACCGGGGAAGTGCTGGTAGACGTCAGGGGCACTGAGCTGACCCCCTCTGCTTCTGTAATTAAGACCCTCACGGCGGTAGCAGCCCTGCAGCAATTGCCCACAGAGTATCGGGCGGTCACACAGGTGCTGGCAACGCCCTCAGAGCCCTCAACAATAATCTTCAAGGGGGGTGGAGATTTCACCCTGTCTCGCCTCGTGCCCGGGGAATCAAGTGTCTATTCCAAGCCGCCGAGGATTAGAAGCCTTGCGAGGCAGGCACTGGCTCAACTAAACCCTAATGTTCCGATCACAGGAATTATTCTTGATAACTCGTTCTTCTCGGGCGATCAGTGGAATCCGGATTGGCCAGCAAAATATCGAAAACTCGGCTACGTCTCAAGAATTAGCTCACTTCAAGCTGACGGTGACCGCATCCAACCAGACCGGAAGGTCTCAAGCTACAGCTTCAGGCGAGGGGTGGATCCAGTTATGACGGCTGGCCAAGCCTTTAAGGATTTTCTGGGCGTGCAGGCAATTGATGCCGATTTGGTTTTGGGAACAACACCAAGTGATGCATTTGTAATAGGTGAGGTTCAATCTCAAGACATGAGACAGAGTTGGTTGGGGCACATGCTTACCCACTCTGATAACACTGGAGCCGAGTTCATCGCTCGTCACGCGGCTATCGCCGCAGGTTTCGAGGGAAGCATTGACGGGGCAAACCGCGTAATAAAAAAGTCACTTCGTGAAATTGGCTTGAAGCCAAAAACTTTTGTTATTCGAGATGCCTCCGGCTTATCTAATGGAAACCGAGTACACGCAAGACTCCTTGCCAGACTTATGGTCAAAGTTGCGAGAGCCGAAAATGGTCTTGATGTTCTGACCCAGTGGATGCCGATTGCGGGTCAAACCGGAACCTTGAGATACCGATTTCAGGGAGCTTCGGCAAAAGCGCGCGGAAACGTAATTGCGAAGACCGGATACATTCCAGGGCTATATGGACTTAGTGGAATTGTGAACGCGGCGGATGGCTCACGCTTGGCATTTGCAATGTTTGCTGGAGAAGATAAAGAAAACGGGATCTCGGTCACCTACACAGCTCAAGGTGCCATTGACCGTGTAGTTGCAAGGCTGTATACCTGTGGTGCATCGCTGACCAGTTAGCTTTAGTGGCAGACTAAATACATGTCAGCAATGAGGCTTGAGCATGACCTGCTCGGTGATTACGAGGTTCCAACCGATGCTTACTGGGGTGTTCACACCGCCAGAGCCGTAGACAATTTTCCAATTTCAGGAGTTCCCATCGGGCACTACCGATCCCTAATTCGAGCTCTGGCCATTGTCAAGCAAGCCTCCGCTAAGGCCAACTTTGCTCTTGGCGAGCTTGACGCGAAGATAACGGATGCAATCTCAAAAGCCTGCGAGGAAGTCGCGGAGGGTAAGTTCGACAGTGAGTTTGTGGTTGACGCCATCCAGGGCGGAGCCGGGACCTCGACCAACATGAATGCCAACGAAGTGATCGCCAACCGTGCCATTGAGCACCTCGGCGGATCAAAGGGTGAGTACTCAATCGTTCACCCGCTTAATCACGTAAACAAGTCACAGTCCACCAACGACGTTTACCCAACCGCTCTAAAGCTTGCCCTAATTATTGAAATTGCCGAGCTACTAAAAGCCATGACCCACCTGCAGGATGCTTTTCAAGCCAAGGCCGATGAGTTCAGAGACGTAATCAAAATGGGTCGCACCCAGCTTCAAGACGCCGTCCCGATGACCCTAGGTCAAGAGTTTGCGAGCTTTTCAAGAATGACCATGGAAGACACTCAGAGGCTTCGGGAGGTGGTGCCGTTACTTAGAGAGATAAACCTCGGTGGTACAGCAATCGGCACTGGACTGAACGCACCTATTGGCTATCCACAAACAGCCTGCAGCATTCTTTCCGAGCTCTCTGGATTTGATTTTGAGGTAGCCGAAGATATGGTTGAGGCAACCCAAGATGCTGGGGTTTTTGTGTTGGTCTCCGGTGTCCTAAAACGCATTGCGGTAAAGCTCTCTAAAACCTCGAACGATCTTAGGCTTCTAAGCAGCGGACCCCGTGCCGGTCTTGATGAAATTAACTTACCTGCAAGGCAAGCGGGGTCTTCCATCATGCCTGGAAAGGTGAACCCGGTTATCCCCGAAGTCGTGAATCAGATTGCCTTTTCCGTTATTGGTAATGATGTCACCGTAACCATGGCGGCCGAAGCCGGTCAGCTACAGCTCAATGCATTTGAACCAATCATGTGTCGTGCGCTCATGATGAGCATCACTCAGCTTCGTCAAGGCTGTTACGTTTTGGCCGATGCTTGCATCTCGGGAATTACCGCGAACGTCGAGAAGCTGCGACTGAGCGTTGAACAGTCCATCGGATTGGTCACGGCCATATCACCCATACTTGGGTATGAGAATGCGACAATTGTCGCCCAGAAAGCCCTGGCGGATGGCAGCAGCGTTCGAGAGGTTGTTTTGGAACTGGGTTTGATGACAGAGCTTCAATTTGATGAGCTCCTTGGGAACATTGATGCTCTGGTTCGGCCTAGGACCTCATAGCCCTTCTTCTAATCACCAGACCAATTGGCGCAAAGATGACGCCGAGGATAACCATAGCCAGACCTATATAAAAGCCCACCATTGAACGTTCCGATGCCTCGGGGACTTCCGACGGGCCTTGGTCAATGTCGATTGACGAAGATTCTCCAGAACTTTCAATATCGAGGGAGAAGTTAGAGGTGCCGCTAATTGGGTGACCATCGGATGAGACAACTTTCCAGCGAAGATCGTAGTTGCCGGGTTCAGTCAAAACTACTTGAGCACTCATTTCTCGACCTGAAACCGATACCTTGTGTTCGGTCCAGACATTTGACGAAACTGGCTTGGTGGCAAGCTGGGAGTTCGATTCGCCGGCAACCACTAAAAGAGGGTTATTGAAGATTAACTTCGCCTCAAAGCGGCCATCGGTCAAAATAGCCGAAGCGGCTGGATTTATGTCCACCAGCAGATCGTGAGCACTAGCGGCAGGGGCAAAAAGCAAAGTTCCCATCAGAGCCAGGGCAACGGAATAAATGAAGCGCATGGCTTAAGTCTAAGCTTTAGTCCACGACGGTAAGTGGTAGAAAAATGACTGAAAAGCTGCGCTGGGGCATGATGGGCCCAGGTGGGGTAACCCTGACAATCCTCCACGATTTTGGGCTGGCTGGAATTGTCTTTGATGCGGTTGGCTCCAGATCCAAGGATCGAGCAACCGCGTATGCCAAGACCCATTCCATTCCAAAGGCATACGGTAGCTACGAGGAGCTAGTTGCCGATCCGGAGCTAGATATCATTTACATCGCAACCACCCACAACGCTCACTTCGAAAACGCCAAGCTAGCTCTTTCCGCGGGTAAAAATGTCTTGCTTGAAAAACCTTTCACTTTGGATGCAGCCCAAGCTAAAAAGCTGGCCGCCCTGGCGCAGGAAAAAGACGTATTTCTAATGGAGGCGATGTGGACCAGATTCCTGCCAAATCACGTCGCACTTTTTGAAAAACTTCGAGAGGGATTAATTGGCAATCCGCTCTATGTGATCGCCGATCACAATCAGTTCCTACCGAAGGACATAGCTCCAAGGCTTCACGATTCGGCATTGGGGGGCGGTTCACTGATTGATCTTGGAATCTACCCAATCTCATTTGCCCACCGGGTCTTCGGGATGCCAGAAAAAATCCAAGCATCAGCTTCTTTGATGCCTGGAAAGATCGACGAATCGGTCGCTGCAATCTTTGAATATGCTGAGGGTCGACAGGCCATGATTCACTCCAGCCTCCGGGTAAACGGCCCAGTTAGGGCTTTTATTCTTGGCGAAAAAGGAAGAATCGAGTTGGAAAAACCGTTCTACGAGTTCAGCTCATTCACGGCTTATGACTTAGACGATGAGGTTGTGTATCGCTACGAAGGTAATATTGAGGGGCGGGGCATGCAGTACCAGGCCCTTGAGGTCGAACGTTGCATTCGAGCTGGACTACGGCAGTCCCCAATCATGAGTCTTGACGAAACCATAGAAATTATGGAAGTCATGGATCAGATTAGGCAACAAACCGGTATCGAGTATTCAGGAGTCTAGCCAGTTGGCCAAGTTAGCAGATCGCTTTCCATACCTCAGAGAAGTTCTTATTGGGTCCGGCTCGGGCCTACTAGTACTAACGCTAATCATCGGTGGCTTTGCTGTTACATCTGGCGGCGAAACCGCAAGCCCCACTCCATCGGAAACTCCGATTGAGACAGTCACAGCTGAACCCACACCAACTGCTCTCGAAACTCCAATGAAGACCTGCTCGGTTTCCGAGGAAGCAAGCAATTCCTCGCTTGGAACTTTGCAAGCGGTTGTTCTAAACGCTGAGACCGGCGAGGTCCTTTATGACAGGGATGCTGATAAGCCGGCGGCAACAGCATCGGTTATGAAACCCCTGACGGCAGCCGCTGCGCTTATGACCGTAGGTCCAAACTTTCGGGCCACCACCAAGGTTTTTTCTGATCCTTCATCGAAAAGCGTTATCTCACTAGTTGGTGGCGGAGACGTAACTCTCTCCAAAACACCAATTGGTGCGCAATCCATTTACCGAGACGCACCAAAGCTTTCAACCCTTGCCACCCAGGTTCGAGTCTGGGCGGAGCGTAACAACGTGACTCAGATTGATGAAATCATTCTTGACTCAACCCTGTTTTCTGGTTCTGCCTGGGAAAGCTCCTGGCTTCGAAGCGACCAGAGAGACGGCTGGATTTCAGAGGTGACCGCGCTGCAGATTGACGGTGATCGTATTCGGCCAGCTGCCTTCACTTCTCCCAAAACTGGAAGACCGGTGCTGAGTGCAGGCGAGGCGTTCAAGGAGGAGCTGGGCGCATTCGCCCAGACCGCGCTTTTGGTTGAAAGCCCAACCCCCCTTGGGTTTGTCGAGATTGCGTCGGTTCAGTCTCAGCCGATGAGTCGATGGATCACACACATCCTTCAAACTTCGGAGAACATTGAATCCGAAATGATTGCCAAGCTAGTTTCCAAGGACTTAGGTTTTGACGGTTCATTCGAATCTTTTGACCCCGCATTTAAGCGTGCCCTTGGGACCACTGGTCTGGACTTTACGGGTGTTAGCGTTCGGGATGCATCCGGTTTGTCGCAGCTGAATATGGTGACTCCGAGATTTATGGCGGAGCTTATGAGACTTGTGAACTCAGAGTTTGCCGATTTCGGGCAGATCAAACGCTCTTTGCCAATCGCAGGTGAGTCGGGCACTTTGGGCGGCCGCTTCAAGGGTGATATTGCAGACGCAACCGGAAAGATCTTGGCCAAGAACGGATACATCATCGGCGTGCACACCCTGAACGGAATCATCAATGCTCAGGATGGCACCACCTTGACCTTCACCATATATGCCCTGGGTGATGTTGGCGAAGATGTCAGAACCGCAATTGACACCCTCGCCACAGCTTTCTATCGTTGTGGCAACGAACTATCTAACGAGTAGGAGTTTGACTTATGGCACGGGCACTTCTAGTTATTGATGTGCAAAACGATTTTTGCGAGGGCGGAGCGCTAGCGGTTCAAGGTGGAGCTGCTGTGGCGAGCAAGATCAGCTCTTTTCTTGAAACAGAAAACTACGACCTGGTTGTGGCCTCGAGAGACTGGCACGATGCTGAAGGTACGAACTCGGGACACTTCGCAGCAGCCGGCTCAGAGCCAAACTACAAAACAACCTGGCCGATTCACTGCGTGGCCGATACCGCAGGTGCCAACTACCACCCGAATCTATCGACCGACAAAATCGATGTCGACATCTATAAAGGCCAGGGACAAAACGGCTACTCAATCTTTGAGGGCGTCACAGAATCCGGCCAGAGCTTCAGCGAGCTACTTTCTACTCACTCAATCCAAGAGGTGGACGTTGTTGGAATTGCAACCGACCACTGCGTTCTGGCTTCTGCAACCGATGCCAAAAAACACGGGCTTTCGGTTCGAGTAATAAGTTCGCTAACTGCAGGGGTATCTTCAGAATCCACCGAGGCGGCAATCGATCGGATGATCGACGAAGGAATCGAAGTTTTAGCTAGCGTTTAGGAAATTACTTGACGCAGTTGGTCGGCTATCGTTTCGGCTGAGATGTCCGCAATGAAAGCACCCATGGCCGACTCTGAACCTGCGAGGTATTTGAGTTTGTCTTGTGCTCGCCTGGGAGAAGTGATCTGAAGCTGTAGGCGCAAGTTCTTGGCCGCTTCGATAATCGGCGCTTGGTGCCAGGCTGCGATGTATGGCGACGGAGTTGCATAGACGGTTTCGAATGCGTGCAGCAGCGACGAGTACATACTCGCAAGTTCTAGTCTTTCGTCACTGTTTAGCTCCGAGTGATTCTTTACGGCACGCTTTGGAAGAAGGTGAGCCTCGATTGGCCACCTGGCAGCGAAGGGCACATAAGAGATAAAGGAGTCAGATTCCCAAAGCACCCTCGAGGATGCAGCTTCGAACTTTAGAATCTCCTCAAAAAGATTTGGGTTTTTAGAAACCGACTCAATCAGCTTCTGAGTCTTTGGTGTCACGTACGGGTAAGAGTAGATCTGCCCGTGCGGGTGGTGAAGGGTCACGCCGATTTCTTCACCGCGGTTTTCAAATGGAAACACTTGCTTGACACCGGGAAGTCTCTGAAGTTCATCGGTTCGATCGGCCAGGGCTTCTAAAACGGTGTGGACTCTAGCTACCGGCATTTGCCCAAGCGACCCATCGTGCTCGGGGCTGAAAACGATCACTTCACATTTTCCAAGCGCGGGCTTTTTATCTCCGAGACCGAAGGTTCCGCTCGAGGTTAGGTCTTGAGGAGTCTCACCCAAAGCCAAAGCACCAAATGATGGGTTCTTGTTTTCGAAAACGGCAACATCAAAGTTATCCGGGACTTCGCTTAAGTTTTGATCGGTTGCTGGGCACAGCGGGCACTGACTGGTTGGGGGTAAAAAAGCTCTGGTGTGCCGGTGGGAGGCAACCGCAATCCACTCGTTCGTCAGCGGGTCATGACGAAGCTCTGCAAGCTCGGGTCTTTCGGCAGGCTCTCGTTGGTCTGGTTTTCTTCCCTGGGGAAGGTCTGAGGAGGCGTCATCGAAGTAGTGAATGTCCCTGCCATCAAATAGCTTGGCGGTCACTTTTCGGATTTTGCTCACCCGCCAAAGTTTACTAAGTAAGCCGGATAACCATCCGGGGCGCCAAAGTGCCAAGGTTTGAAGCCTTTGACTAAAGGTGACCCGTCTGAGCCTTGGGTGAGTACCGATTCTGAACTTTATTTATAGACTAGGTTTCAAGACAGGTACTAGAGCCCCAGGGAGAGAGTCAAAATGGCAGCAGTCGCTTCAGTTATCGCCGCAGCGGTTGACTATTCCACACCCCTAGTGCTGGAGCTCAACGAGATCACTATCTTGATGGCTATCAACACCGTGCTGATTTTTACGGTTATCGGGCTTTCCCTCTACGTAGCTGCTGCAGCCTTTTTGAAAAAGGGCTCCCAGGAAATCACCGAGGACCACTTTTCCAGAGGCTAGCTAAGGCCAAATAGGGCTCTTTAGATCCCGGCCACACCAAGACGGGTTAAAAGTTCCGTGGCTTAGGGCCCTCCAACCAAGACCTTACTGTTCAAGTAGAGCTTGATGGTTATTAGGTTTTTATTCATGATTCACCCTCCGTTTACCTAGGTTCTTTATTGCATTTAGCTTCTCCATTGAGACTTCTGGGGAAGGCAGGCAGTCTGCCTTTCAATCCAATAAGGAGAAACATTGAATAAGAAACTAATTTCAGCTGCCGCTGTTCTATCGGCATCTGTTCTAGTACTGGCAGGCTGTGCAGCAGAGACTGACACCGGAGCAACCGACGGACTTTCCGGCTCGATCGTGATTGATGGCTCATCAACCGTTGGTCCAGCTTCTGAAGTTGCAGCGGAGTTGTTCATGGGTGAAAACCCAGGCGTTCGCGTCTCGGTGAACATTTCTGGTACCGGTGGAGGCTTCGAGAAGTTCTGTGCTGGCGAGACCGATGCATCAAACGCCTCTCGTCAGATCAAGCCAGAAGAAGCAGCAGCGTGTGACGCAGCAGGTATCAGCTACGACTTTGTAACAGTTGCTAACGACGCACTATCTGTTGTTGTAAACAAGGAAAACCCATTGACCTGCATCACAGTTGAGCAGCTAGCGACCATGTGGAACGCAGATGCATCTGGAACTGTCATGACCTGGGGCGACGTGCCAGGAATGCCAGCCGAAATTGCGGACGTTGACTTGCAGCTCTATGGCCCAGGAACCACATCTGGAACCTTTGACTACTTCACCGAGGAGATCAACGGCGAAGTTGGAAACATCCGCAACGACTACATCAACATCGGTGAAGACGACCTTCAGGCCGTTGACGGTGTAGCTGGCGGACTTGGAGCCATGGGTTTCATTCCTTACTCCTACTACCAGAACCACCTAGATGACCTAAAGGGTCTAGAGGTTGACGGTGGAGAAGGATGTACTGCTCCTACTCTAGAGAACGTCCAGAACTTGAGCTACGCACCCCTTGGTCGAGGTCTGTTCACCTACTTCTCAAACACCGCTCTAGCTCGTCCAGAGGTATTGGCTTTTGCCCAGTACCTAGTCAACGAGACTGTTCTAATCAACGAAACTGCTGGATACGTGGGTCTAACCTCTGCTCAGCAGACCGAGCAGCTGGCTAAGATCGAATCTCTGGTTGGCTAAGTACTAGGATAAAAAAAGTTCAACAAGTTAACAACACGACAGGTGACTGAGGGAGAAATTTAGGCCATGAGCTCATCTGTCAAGGTCGCCCGGAGTGGTTCTTCATCGAATCCACTCCGGGCGACAAACCCTCGCTACGGCGAGAAAATCATCATCGGATTACTTTTTGGCGCATCCGCCGTTTCAGTGTCGGTGACAATCGGAATCGTTATTTCCCTCTTCGCCCCACTGCCAGGCTTCTTCGAGTATGTAGATCTCTGGAGCTTCATTTCCGGAACTTTGTGGGCCCCATCTTTTGCAAATGCTTCCTTTGGCGTTTTGCCGCTGGTAGCTGGAACCCTTCAAGTTGTTTTCTACGCAATGATCGTGGGAATCCCGCTTGGACTCGGAGCTGCAATTTATCTTTCTGAGTACGCATCCAACCGAGTCCGCAAAGCCATAAAGCCGATTCTTGAGGTTCTTGAGGGTCTTCCAACTGTTGCCGTTGGTTTGTTCGCGGTGTTTTGGTTCAAGCCCCTCATTCAGGAACTTACCCCCTGGCTTGAGTGGACCAGCCCATTCTCAATTGGTGTTGCTGGAATCACAGTTGGAATCATCATCATCCCTTTGATTGCATCGGTTAGCGATGACGCGATGCGAGCAGTGCCGGTAGCGCTTCGCGAGGGAGCTTACGCACTGGGTGCAACCAAGATGAGAGTTGCTGTGAAGGTAGTTTTACCGGCAGCAGTATCTGGAATCGTCGCATCGTTTGTTTTGGGAGCATCCAGAGCCGTTGGTGAAACTATGGTTGTTTTGCTCGTTGCCGGAGGAGGATCACCTCAGGTGAAAATTGGCTTTGCTGAGCCAGCGGGAGCAATGACGGCTTTCATTGCATCCACAGCCACCGGTGAAATTGCAGTTGGAACCGTCAGCTACTACTCAATCTTTGCCGTCGGGGCACTGCTGTTTTTGATCACCCTGACAATGAACATGATTGCCATTCGGTTTGTGAACAAGTTCCGTGAGGTCTACGACTAATGGCAGACAGGATTCCAAAGAGAGCGGCTAACGCCGTCGCAACCGCTGCAGCCGTCACCAAGAGCATCTATAAGGGCTCGAACACCAAGGCTGAGGTCCAGGGGGTCGCCTTTAGGCTTGTGCTACTCGGCGCTCTCACAGTTGCGCTGGTAATGATCGCCTCAATTGTGGCTTGGGCTCTCGTCGAAGGTGGAGCCCGCGTAAACCTCGGGTTATTTATCAACAACCCGTCATCCTTTAGACCGGAAGAAGCCGGCTACCGTCCAGCAATCCTGGGAACCGTGCAGCTGATTGCTGGTGTGGTGGCAATTATCGTGCCCCTGGGTATCTCCGCGGCAACCTACCTTGAGCTTTTTGCCGACCGCACTCGCTGGTACAACAGGCTCATCGAGCTGAACATCCAGAACCTTGCCGGTGTTCCATCCATCGTTTTTGGAATATTGGGATTGGCCTTTATCGTTCGAGGCGTGTTTGATCTGGGCTTCGTGGTTGCGGCAGGATCCGCAACGATTGCAATTCTTGTTTTACCAACAGTCATCTTGGCTTCGCGTGAGGCTATCCGTGCGGTCCCTTCTTCACTACTAGATGGCTCTTTGGCACTGGGTGCAACCAGGTGGCAATCGGTTTGGAAGATGGTGCTGCCTTCGGCAGCTCCCGGAATGCTCACCGGAGTTATTCTCGCTGTGGCTAGAGCTATTGGTGAGGCAGCCCCATTGCTTTTGGTGGGAGCTGCAACATTTGTGACCTTTGATCCCAACTTCTGGGAAGGTGGCTACTCAGCCCTCCCAGTTATGATCTACAGCTATGCAGGAAGACCCCAAGAGGAATTCCACACCCTGGCAGCAGCGGGTGTTCTTGTGATGCTTGTGGTGCTTTTCTTGATCAACTCAATCGCAGTTTGGCTGCGAGCTCGCTACGAAAGAACCTGGTAGGAACAAAAGATGACAACTATCGCCAAAAACGAAGTATTTTCGCTCAAGAACATGAGTGTTGCGTACGGGAGCTCTTTAGCCGTAGATGGCGTGAACCTACCGGTCTACGAGAATGAGATCACCGCCTTGATCGGTCCTTCCGGTTGCGGTAAGTCAACTGTCCTTAGAAGCCTCAATCGCATGAACGACCTGATTCCTAGCGCCAAAGTTTCTGGAGAAGTTTTGTACCACGGCCAGGACATGTACGGAAAAGATGTCGACCCAGTTCAGGTTCGCAAGCTAATTGGAATGGTTTTCCAGAAGCCCAACCCTTTCCCTAAGTCCATCTACGAAAACGTGGCCTTCGGGCCTCAGACCCTTGGCATGAAGGGCAACATGGACGAGATCGTCGAGACATCTCTCAGGGCCGCATCCCTTTGGGATGATGTGAAGGATCGCCTGAAAGACAACGCTTTCGGTATGTCCGGTGGTCAGCAGCAGAGGCTCTGTATTGCTAGAGCTATTGCTGTGAAGCCTGACGTGATCCTGATGGACGAGCCTTGCTCAGCCCTGGACCCAATCTCGACCTTCAAGATTGAGGATCTAATGATGGAGCTCAAGAAGGATTACACCATCGTTATCGTGACCCACAACATGCAGCAGGCGGCTCGAGTGGCGGACAGGACGGCCTTCTTCACCGTTGATACCTCTAGGGGTGAGGGCTCTAGGGTTGGAACCCTGGTGGAGCACGACGTCACGGACACCATTTTCTCAAGCCCTGCCGACCAAAGAACCCTGGACTACGTGACCGGCAAGTTCGGCTAAGGTCCTAAACACCTCATCCCTTTCTACTTCCGCAACATGCCCCTTTTAGTGGGTGGAGCATCGTTAGTAGATCTCCAAATTCACCCCAAAATACCCCCTATCTAGTGGGAAATCACCAATATTTAGACCGAATTTAGGCCATAAGGCTCAATGAAAATGGGGTCTGAGGTGTAGGTTAAAAGGCGTGTAAGTGATGCGAGGTTGCGTCGATGATGATGTCTTATCTTCGGTAACGCCTTACAGCTTGCCTCTCTCAGCTGAAAGGAAACAACATAAATGAGTGAATCAGGTTACCTGATCGTTTATAACGGCTTCTCGCTAGGTATTGCGAGCATGCTATTTACCACCATTTTCCTACTATTCGCACGTGAGCGCGTTCTGCCTCGCTACCGTATGGCGGTTTTGGTGTCTGCAACAGTGACCGGTATTGCTGCCTATCACTACTTCAGAATGTTCGACAGCTTCAACGAAGTATTCGGACCAGAAGCAGTAGAGGGTGCCGTCTACAACGTCGGTTACCGCTACGTGGACTGGTTCCTAACTGTGCCTCTACTACTAGTCGAGACCATCGCGGTTCTTGCTCTAGCTAAGTCAGCTCAGACTGCCCTTCTAGTTCGCCTAGTTCCAGCAGCTGCGCTGATGATTGCACTTGGTTACCCAGGAGACGCACAGCTAGACATAGGTGGCGTTTCAGCACCAGTCTGGGGTCTACTATCGACAATTCCATTCCTATACATCCTGTACATCTTGTTCGTTGAGCTAGGTAAGTCTCTTACCAAGCAGAGCAAGCAGGTTCAGAGAAGAATCAAGGAGCTACGTCTTCTCCTTCTTGCTACCTGGGGTGTCTACCCAATCGCATTCATCGCTAACATGAACGCTGTTGGATTCGACGAGCAGGGCTTTGTTCTTCGCGAAACCGGATACACCATCGCTGACATCTTGGCGAAGTGTCTATTCGGCCTAATGATCTTCTCGATCGCTCGTATGAAGAGCGCCGAGGACGACAAGGCATTTGCAGCTGCAGAGTTCAAGGGCAAGTAACCCTTTAGCTTCGAAGCAAAACAAAAGGCGTCGGGAAACCGGCGCCTTTTGTTTTTCCCTCCAAATCGACGTCTACTCGGTCGGTTGCCATTTGTAGTGATATCACGACATTTTGTGGCCAAGGCTAGACTGAAAACCATGTCCACCGTGAGCTTCTTCTCCAAGGCAGATGACTCTGACCTGACTGCGTTCTGGCTCAACTTTGGAGATAACCCAGAGCCCTCGGTCAAGCAAAAATTGATTTACCTCACCATTCGCGAGGTCGCTCTCGTCGGGCCCGGAAGCTTCAACACAATGTATGTCTGCGACACCCTGGGTGTTACCTACCCGATGGTGAATCACTACTTTGGAAACCGGGACGGCCTGTTGGCTGAGGCTGGTTTTGCAACCTACAAGCTATACATTGATCGGATTTGGGAAAGCGTCCAGGCCGCCAAGGTCAATCCGGAGGCCAGGCTTAGGGCCTGGATGGAGGCCCAGGTAATGCTCAACAGTGAGATCAGTGGCTGGGGTGCAATTTTGAACTACTCGCCTTTTTCACAAGCGGTATTCCAAATCATGGAAGAGAAGTTTGGTGAGAGCCGAAAGCAGCTGTTTGAGCTAAACATTTCAAGGCTTGCCCAGCTGATAATGGACTATAGGGATAACCGCCTGACTCAATTCGATTTTGGGATAGACAACTACCCCAGAGCTGAGTTCCTAAAGGACCAAAAGCTGGTTGAACTAACCAGCACGATAGCCTGGTCAACCCTCGGCTTGGCAGTCTGGAAATCAGGGGGACACGCCCCAAGCCAGGGCATTGATGAGCTTAACAGGATCGCAGATCCGCTGGCTGAGGCCCATATCAAGAACATGCTTGCGCTTGTTCGATCGGCATAGCGTGGCTGTTGCAGCAACCTGATTTTTCTAGTAACCTTTGGGGAAAGCACCACATCCCAAGGAGTAAAGCTATGTCTGGACTGCGTATTTCGCACTCAGCCGGTTCTGCTATGGGTATGTCAATGATGTCTATGGAGCGAATGCTCTAGACGCTTAGTGTCTAACGTTTAAAAATCAACGGTGAACTAAGCCGCGAGGGTGAAGCCTCGCAAAACCCCCTTTCAGCCCAATTGGCTATCCGTCAAAAGGCTAAATCAATTGGCAATCCCCCCCCACTGTTATCCAAACACCTACAAACATAAAAAGGAAAAAAGATGAGCACAGATCCAGCAAAATGGGGCTTTGAGACTGCACAGATTCACGCAGGCGCACAGTCAGATCCAACCACCAACTCACGAGCTACACCTATTTACCAAACCACTGCTTATACGTTCAATTCAAGTGAGCATGCGGCAAAGCTTTTTGGTTTAGCTGAGTTTGGAAACATATACACCCGAATCATGAACCCAACTCAGGATGTTGCAGAGAAGCGTATTGCGGCTCTTGAGGGCGGCACAGCAGCTTTACTTCTTGCTTCTGGTCAGGCTGCTGACACTTTTGCAATCTTGAATATTGCTCAAGCTGGCGACCACATCGTTTCGTCATCAAACGTTTACGGCGGAACCTATAACCTCTTCAAGTACACACTTCCAAAACTTGGCATTGAAACTACTTTTGTAGAGAACCAGGATGACCTGAAGGAATGGGCTGCGGCAGTTAGGCCGAACACGAAGGCTTTCTTTGCCGAAACCATAAGTAACCCAAAGGTTTCGATTTTGGACATTCAAGGTGTAGCCGACGTGGCACATAAAAACGGCGTCCCTCTAATGGTGGACAACACCGTCGCAACCCCTTACCTAATTCGTCCTCTTGAGCACGGCGCAGACATTGTGCTGCACTCCGCCACCAAATTTCTAGGCGGTCACGGGACTGTTGTTGCCGGTGCAATAGTTGATGGCGGAAAATTCGAGTGGAGTAAGTCTGATAAATTCCCAGGACTTACAACACCTGATCCTTCTTACCACGGCGTAAATTACAGCGCTGCTCTAGGAGATTCGATTGCTTTCATCATCAAAGCGCGCGTACAGTTACTCCGGGATATTGGTGCAGCAATTGCCCCGGCGAGTGCTTGGCAGCTCATTCAAGGGATTGAGACTCTTAGCCTTCGAATGGAGCGACACGTTGAAAACGCAGAAAAAATTGCGGACTTTCTTGAGAAGCACAAGCAGGTTGAATCTGTGAACTACGCGGGTCTCAAGAGTTCACCCTGGCACAAAGCAGCAAAGAAGTACGCTCCAAAGGGTGCCGGTGCAATCGTCTCATTTGAGATTAAGGGCGGAGTCAAGTCAGGGTCAAAGTTTGTAGACGGACTCAGTGTCTTTAGTCACGTAGCCAACATTGGGGATGTTCGATCACTTGTCATCCACCCGGCCTCAACCACTCACTCTCAACTATCTCCAGAACAGCAGTTAACTGCCGGTGTGACTCCTGGTCTTATTCGTCTCTCTGTTGGGCTTGAGTCTGTAGATGACCTTATTGCCGATCTGGAGGCAGCTTTCGCTACAGCGCTTTAGTAAAGTCAGATTTCATCACTGAGCAACAGGGCCGCCAACTTATTGGTGGTCCTGCTGCGTGTGATGATTTCGGGAAATAAGAGCTAGTAGCCGCGTCTAAATAGTGCCGGGAGCCCGAGCAGGGTAGAAACCACCCAGACGCTCCTGTTCAGATAGGCAACTCTCCAGAGGCCGCCATGTATTGCTGAAAAGCACTGCAGATCAGTTGTTGTGTTCCGATTTGAGTAGGCAGTTTCGTCTAAGACATCACGGACCAGGGCAGCAGCCGAAGCTGATTTGGCAAC
>NZ_JBASXC010000077.1:0-11068 GCF_049276775.1 Rhodoluna sp. | reverse complement strand
GCTTAGAAAAAAGAAGGTAAAGACCGCCCTGGTCACAATGTCGATGCACCGCATGGCAAAGCAGGTGGTGGACTCCATTGGGTTTGACGCCTTCGACGTGATAGTCGCAGGTGACGACGTGCTACACGGAAAGCCGCACCCGGAAGCTTACCTAAAAGCTGCAGAACTGCTAGGGGTTAGACCGGAAGATTGCGTAGCGTTTGAGGATTCGATTTCCGGACTTCGCTCGGCTGAGGCAGCTGGAACCAAGGCAGTTGGAATTAAGAACATTGTCGATATCCCGGCTCAACCGGGTCGAATCCTGTGGCCAACGCTCGAGGGAGTCACAATGTCAGACGTCAGGGGCCTATTCAAGTGAGCAAGAAAAACACTTTCAAGGTTGGTGACAAAGTTCAGCTAACCGGTCCGAAGGGTCGACTCAACACCATCACCTTGGTCAAGGGCGGAGCCTTTGGCACACACCGCGGAGATCTAAAGCACGACAACATCATCGGTCAGCCAGATGGTTCAGTTGTTGCAAACGAGACCGGAGTCGAGTTTTTAGCCCTAAAACCACTTCTTAGTGACTTTGTCCTTTCAATGCCCCGAGGGGCTGCAATTGTTTACCCAAAAGATGCCGCTCAAATTCTGGTTGAGGGAGACATTTTTCCAGGGGCGACCGTGGTCGAGGCAGGGGTTGGTTCAGGAGCATTAAGTCTGTATCTACTTCGCGCCATTGGATCAGAAGGCCTCCTGCACTCCTTTGAGCGCAGGTCCGAGTTTGCGGAAATTGCTGCCGGTAACGTAAAAAGTCAGACCGGTTCGAACCCAAAGAACTGGAAGATTCACCTAGGGGATTTGCAGCAAGAGCTTCCGAGGAAACTAAAGCCCCAAAGCGTCGACCGCGTGGTGCTTGATATGCTCGCCCCCTGGGAATGCATCGATTCTTGTTCAGAAGCCCTAGCTCCAGGCGGTCTAATCATTGTTTATGTCGCCACCGTCACTCAGTTGTCTCGAATGGCAGAAGATCTTCGAGCTACCCGATTGTTCACCGAACCAAACGCATTCGAATCTCTGGTTAGGCCTTGGCATCTTCAGGGCTTAGCAGTAAGGCCTGAGCACCGCATGATTGCTCACACCGGTTTCCTACTAACGGCCAGGAGGCTCGCACCGGGTGCAATCTTGCCTCAGTTCAAGTCCAAGGTTAAATCAACCGAGTACTCCGACGCCGACATCAGAGCTTGGAACCCCGACGGACTGGGGGAGCGAAAGGTCTCTGAAAAAAAGCTTCGAAAGACCGTCCGAAAGGCTAACTCCTAGCAAACAGCGGTAGGCCTGTACGCCGAGTAAAGTTGAAATCTAACCTCTTTAGAAAGTTGTCTCCAAGTTGAAAAACACCATTGTCAGCCTGACCGGCTTGCTGCTGGTTGCAACCCTCACTGGCTGTTCCCCGGCCACCAACTTTGCCTGCGAAGCTTTTCAAACAGGCGATCAAGTTGAAGCGGTAACGGTTTCATCAAACTACGGGGAGACTCCGGTTGTGAGCTTTCCCTCACCGCTGACGGCTGAGGCAGTTCAGGCGCGCGTTGTGGTGGACGGGGACGGCCCGGTGTTCACCGGACGAAACCTTGTGGAGTTTGAGTTCTCCGGATACAACGGCGGCAGCGGACAGCTAATCCAGCAGACGGCTTTTGATGGAAGCGAATCCCCAACGGCGTTTTTTGGACCAGATCAGGTTCCCAATTTCTGTGTTGCTCTTGCTGGAGCCAAAGAAGGATCAAGGGTGGTCTCAATCATTCCTCCAGCCCAAGCCCATGACGGTCAGGGTATCCCTGCACTGGGTGTTGGACCAACGGACTCGCTGGTTTTCATCTTTGACCTGAGGAAAGTATTTCTGGAAAAAGCAACCGGCCAAGCGGTAGCCGCCGAAGCCGGATTTCCGGCCGTAGTGACAACCCCAGAGGGAATTCCAGGTGTCACAATTCCTCAAACTGCCCCGCCCGAAGAACTAAAGATTGCCCAGCTGATTCGTGGTTCAGGTGAGGAAGTGCAACTGGGGCAACGCGTGACCATGCACTACAGCGGTTTCCTTTGGGACAACTCCGAGAAGTTCGACTCGAGCTGGGACTCTGGCCAGGCGGCTCAATTTGAATTGCAAGAGGGTGTTCTAATCGAAGGGTTCTTGGCAGCAGTTGTCGGACAGCCTGTTGGCTCGCAAGTTATTGCAATCATTCCTCCTGCACAGGGCTATGGCGATGCCGGGGCCGGGAGTATTCCTCCTGGCGCAACTCTCGTGTTCGTTATAGACATTCTGGGTACAAGCAACTAGCAACATGTCGGAGCGGATAGATCTTTCTGAGCGTCTGTTCAATCTCACCTGCGCTTTACTGGTTGCAGGAAACGGTTTATCCAAAGCCGAGATTTTCGCAACCGTTCAGGGGTATAAGGAATCATTCGATTCCGCAGGGGATAACTCCGCTCTGAATCGGATGTTCGAACGAGATAAGGTTCAGCTCACCGAAGCTGGGGTTGCTTGGCGCTCGTTCATACCGCCAGAGGCAATGGATGACAACCAGGAATTCCGGTACCTGATAGCCAACGAAGATTTTGTCTGGCCAAAGGGGGTCAGCCTAAGCTCGAAGCAGGTGGCGCTTCTTAATTTGGCGGCCCAGGTTTGGGCCAAGGCATCGCTATCGGCTGACGCTAACCGAGCCATTCATCGAATCAGGGCCATGGGGGAAACTGCCGACTCAAGCAGTTTGATTGGGATCGCACCCCGTATTCGAACTCATGACCCAGCCTTTCTGCCCCTTTCAACCGCAATCGAGTCTGGCTCGAGGGTTTCTTTTGACTATCAAAAGCCTGGCGATGCTGAGCCGAGTGTGCGAAACCTAGAACCCTGGTCTCTGCAGAACATCTCTGGACAGTGGATGCTAATCGCACATGATCTAGACAGGGCTGAGCCCCGTAATTTTCTACTCCGGCGAATCGTGTCAGAAGTTGACATCCAGGATGTAAGTTTCGAGCCACCACAAAATGGGGAAGTAGCCCTCGCCCTAGAAGAGCTTGAAAAGCACAAGGACTCTCAGAAGGCAGTTATCAGGGTCTCACCAAACAGTGCCGCATGGTTCCACTTCGACCTGGCTACCGAGCAAGTTGAGTTTGAGACCAGTTACATGGACCTTTTCTTGTTCGCTGAGGAACTTATGGAGTTCGTAGACGAAATTGAGATTATTAGACCTGCAGAGCTTGCAGATTTGGTTAGAGGAAATCTCTTGAAGGTGAAAAGAGCCCATGCCTAAAAGTTCACAGCTCAGCGGCACAAATCGGTACAACTTCATGCTTGCTTTAACCGGCTATCTGATTTCAAACCGGCAGCAAAAAATTGAAGATGTTGCCAAACACTTTCAGGTGACCGAAAAAGAAATATCCTCGGCGGTGGTCACAATTTCACTTTCTGGGGTTGGTCTTTACAGGCCCGATGAACTTTTTTTTCTGGACTACGACCTGCTAGAAGAGGGGATTGTTGACCTAAGCTTTGCACCCACCCTAGAGGCGGTTCCGAGGTTGTCAACCAGACAGGCTGCCGCCATCGCAAGCGGGCTCGCTTATTTGGTTGATTTAGTTGACCCGGCTGATCAAAAAGAAATTTCCGAGCTTCTTGGTATTTTAGGAAAGGGAGCACTGGGTCAGAAAGACTTACCGTTTATGGTCCAACCCGTTCGAGGTGATGCTGACCTCAAAAAGGCCAGGTTGGCCGTTGAAGAAAGACGAGCAATCAAGTGTTCCTATAGAAATTCAACCGGTGAAGTTTCAGATCGCGAAATTGAACCGATTCGTCTCGAATCCAGAGAAGCGACCTGGTACCTCAGGGGATTTTGTCGAACCAACAACGAAGATCGGATATTCCGACTCGATCGAATGCGGGACATTGTGGTGTTAGATGTTTTCTCAGAGCGGTTCGGGAGCTCCAAGGAAACCGAGGAAATCTATGAGATTAGGGCCACCGACACGGAGGTCTTGTTTGAGGTTGACCCGGAAGCGTTTTCACTCATCGCGGATTACAAGCCAGATTTTGAGATTCGCGGAAACAAGAGCGTTCAAGTTCGAATCTCGATCGGCCACCTTGAGAATTTAGGGCGCATAGTCGCCAGATATAGCGGCAAAGTCCGGGTCTTGGCTCCCGAGACTGCCAGAGTCGCCGTCAGAGACTTCGCGGCCGCTGCACTTGGCGAGCTACCCCCGCAACAAGAAGCCGAGTAGGTTTGTTGGCATGGAGTGGTTATTTGCTGGAACATTTGCGCTTGTGATGTTTGTCTGGTCAGTTGCTTATCTTGTGAGGAAGCTCCTGAGGCTTCGCCCGCTGGTGGCCCCATTTCAGCAGCAAGTGGAGCTTCTGGCAAAGGCAAGCGAGCAGGCTCCCGAGATTGCCAAACTAGCCAGCGCCATCGAGGATGACCCCGCATGGCACGTAGCACGCCGTCTTGAGCTTCAGCGCAAGGTAAGGAAGCAAAGGCGCGAGCGAGGCCGTAGGCTTAGGACTAGAGTTTTGTAGCAAGAGAAAAGGAAAAACAATGCGTCTTCAGGGCTGGGAATGGATCATTATTCTGGCGATTGTGCTGTTGCTTTGGGGCGGGCCCAAGCTTCCCGGCCTTGCCAAGTCCCTTGCGCAGTCCATGCGTATTTTCCGCAAGGAGATTAAGACCAACGAAGAGGCAACAGCCCCCGAGGACGCCAAGCCGGCCGATAAGCCAGCTGAGGGTGAAAACCCCAACAACAAGTAAGTGGCCAGGAAGAAAAACCCCGACGCCAAAATGAGCCTTTCGGGGCATCTAAAAGAGCTACGTAATCGACTGTTTTGGTCCGCTCTATTTATCCTTGGTGGATCTGTAGCGGGCTGGTTTATGTTTGACTTCGTCTTCGACGAGTTGCAAAGACCCATCATTGAGCTTGCAGGCAAGCCGGGGAGCAACGCGACAATCAACTTTCCAACCGTGGTCTCGGCATTTGACGTGAGGCTACAGGTTTCAATTTTCCTCGGAGTGCTGATGGCATCACCGATATGGCTTTTTAACTTGTGGGCATTCATTACTCCCGGACTAAAACAGCGTGAAAAGAGATACTCGATCGGTTTTGTTTTCACCGCCGTCCCTCTATTTGTTGCCGGGACATTTCTCGCCTGGACATCGCTTCCCGCATTCGTAGTTGTACTGGTTGGCTTCACACCCGACGGTGGGGCCAACGTTATAAATGCCAGTGAGTACATTTTGTTTACCACCAGAATCTTGTTGGTTTTTGGTCTTGCCTTTGTGCTGCCCGTAGTTTTGGTCATGTTAAATTTTGCCGGGGTAATAACGGCTCAGAACATAATCAAATCTTGGCGGCTCGCAATTTTTATCTCAGCGGTGGTGGGTGCGATTGCTACTCCGGTGGCAGAGCCTATGGCAATGTTCTTACTAATGACACCGCTTTTACTTCTATATTTCTTAGCAGCGGGGGTGGCCTACCTTCACGATAAACGCGTTGAAAAAAAGCTCGCAGCTTTGGAGTTTGACCATCCCCAAGATGCTGAGTAGTTGAAGTGAAGCAGGAGGAGCTCAGCGCCGCTGAGCGATACGCGAGGGCAAAAACGAAACAGTCCGCTCCAAGCTATAGCTCATTTCTTGAGCTTCTTGAATTCGACCTTGATCCATTTCAGGAGCAGGCCTGCCATGCGCTTGCCAAGGGTAAGGGAGTTTTGGTCGCCGCGCCTACCGGCGCGGGAAAAACTATTATTGGGGAATTCGCAATACATCTGGCAATCGAGAAAAAGCAAAAGGTTTTCTACACCACGCCGATTAAGGCTCTGAGTAATCAGAAATTTGCAGAACTAGTCGCACGCTACGGGCCTGAGAAGGTTGGGCTTCTAACCGGAGATACCAACACAAACGCTGACGCCCAGATTGTTGTGATGACTACAGAGGTTCTAAGAAACATGATTTATGCAAACTCCGACTCGCTCATTGAGCTGGGGTATGTAGTAATGGATGAGGTTCACTACTTAGCCGATCGGTTCCGCGGTGCTGTTTGGGAGGAAGTGATTCTGCACCTCCCAAAGGACGTGAAGTTGGTTTCCCTTAGCGCCACAGTCTCAAACGCAGAGGAGTTTGGAGCCTGGCTTGAGGAGGTAAGGGGCGACACCGAAATAGTGGTTTCGGAAATCAGACCAGTTCCCCTAGATCAGCACGTCTTGTTTGGTGATGAGCTGATGGAACTATTCGCACCGGGATCAAAAAACCAGCGGGTCAATTCCGAGTTGGTACAAAAACACTCCGCGAAGCTGCGAATACCAATTGGTAAATACACCAGGGGGAAAAAGCCACGCGGGGAACTGGACCGAAGATTCTCCAGAATTCCAAAGGTCTCTAAACCCGAGGTAGTCGAGATTCTCGAGGACAATGATTTACTACCGGCTATTTTCTTCATTTTCTCTCGGGCGGGGTGTGACGCTGCCGTGAGAGCCTGCCACCAGTGGGGTGTCAGGCTCACCACAAAGGAGGAGCAGTCTGAGATCAGATACTTCGTGGAGGAGAAAACAGCCTCAATCGCTGATGAGGATTTAGCCACACTCGGATATTTCGAGTGGCTGAGCGGTTTAGAGAGGGGAGTGGCGGCCCATCACGCCGGAATGCTGCCGGCTTTCAAAGAAGTAGTCGAGGAGCTATTCTTACGAAAACTCGTCAGAGTTGTATTCGCAACGGAGACCCTTGCCCTCGGGATTAACATGCCCGCCCGAACGGTTGTGTTAGAAAGACTCGATAAGTTCAACGGGGAATCCAGAGTTCAGATCACACCGGGGGAGTACACGCAGCTGACCGGGCGTGCTGGAAGACGCGGAATCGACACCCTCGGTCACTCTGTCATTCAGTGGTCTGGAAACCTCGACCCGGCAAGCGTCGCAGGACTTGCCAGCAAACGAAGCTATCCGCTGATTAGCCCGTTTAAGCCAACTGCCAACATGGCGGTGAACTTGATTGAAGCCTTCGGGAGAAAGCGTGCAAGGGAGGTACTCGAAACTTCCTTTGCCCAGTTCCAGGCCGATCGTTCGGTGGTTGGACTTGCCAAGGGCATACGCGAAAAACAAATCTCTTTAGATGGCTACGCCAAGTCCATGGAGTGTCACCTGGGTGATTTTTTCGCTTACTCGAGCATCCGTCGCGAGCTAAGCGACATCGAAAGGGCTTTGTCTTCGGGCAGAACCAGGCAAGAGCGCGGTAAGGACATTAGACAAACCAAGGGCAGAAGCGAACAGGAGAGGAAACTCGCAGAATTAAAGGTGCGAATGAAGACTCACCCGTGTCACCTGTGTTCGCACCGCGAAGCGCATTCGCGCTGGGCCGAACGATGGTGGCAATTGCACCGCGAGACTCAGGCCATCATCGACCAAATCGAGGGTAGAACAAATCTGGTGGCTTCAACTTTTGACAAAATTTGCTCTCTACTTATCGAGCTTGATTACCTAACAGATAAAGACGATGAAGACCTTCACGTCACTGACTCCGGAAAGATGTTGGCTCGCATCTACGGGGAGAGAGATTTACTAGTCGCGGAGGCTCTGAGGCTTAAGCTCTGGGACAATTTGGATGCTCCCGGCCTTGCGGCGATGGCTGCGGCGCTGGTTTACGAACCGCGTCGCGATGATGAAAACTTTGAAGCTAGAACACCTAAAGGGAACTTCCTCGACAGTTTCACAAAAACCCAAAACCTCTGGGAGGAGCTGGAGGCGCTTTCAAAAAAGCACAAGCTCCAGCGCTCGTCAAAACTCGAACTTGATTTGAGCTACCCGATTTACAGATGGGCCACCGGGACCAAACTCGATTTGGTCTTGGAATCTGCTGACTTGTTGCCAGGGGACTTTATCCGCTGGTGTAAACAAATTATTGACTTACTTGAGCAACTAGCCAAAGCTAGCGAGGGCCAAATGGCCTCCAAGGCCAGTGATGCCGTGGATAAAGTTAAGCACGGCATCGTCGCCTATTCCTACTATGCATAGGCTGGAAACATGAACAAAACCATTTCGGCCATGGCTTGGCGCATACCAGTTGGAATTATTGGGGGGTTTGTCTCCTCCCTGGCGATGCCTACGGAAAACGTCTGGCCGCTAATTTTTGTTTCTGTCGCAATGATTTTGATGGCGATTCAAGGCTTGAAGTTTTTCCCCGCTACTGGAGTTGGCTTCTTGGCCGGCATAGCGTTCTACATGAGCCAGGTGGAATGGATAAGTCTCTACCTCGGTCCGGTTCCGCTAATTGCTCTCTCGGTGCTGGAGTCAGTTATCTTTGCACTGGGAGCCGGAAGCATTGCCCTGGTATGGACCTACTTAGAGGAGCGCCTAAAGGGCAGCCTCGCTTCAACCCTGATAGCACTGGCTATCGCAACGCTCTGGACCGCTAGAGAATTCGTGGCCATCAACTTTCCCTATGGAGGATTTCCCTGGTCCAGGGTTGCTCAGGCGCTCTCGGATAGCTTCTTGTCGCAGCTGGTTTACTTCGTCGGCATATCGGGACTTACTTTCCTATCCGTCTTCATGACCGTTAGCTTGCTGCTGCTATTTCAAGCTGGCCTATCAAATTTGCGTTTGGGTGTTCCCGCCTTGGCAAGCACAATTGCCATCTTGGCTCTGGCTGCGTTTTTTGTGGTTCCAACCGAGTCCGAAAGCGGAGAAGTCACGGTTGCAGCCGTGCAGGGAAATGCGAACGCCGGTTTGTTTGCTAACCCCGAACGGGGAACATTTTTGAGAAACCATCTCGAGGCCACAGAGCTACTGAGCAATCACCCCAGGCGCGAGGAGGTTGACTTCATCGTCTGGCCGGAAAATGCCTCCGACCTCAACCCTCAGTCCAACGCCATGGCCAAGGTTCAAATTGACGCGGTGCTCGATAAATACCAGGTGCCGTTGATTTTTGGGGCCATCACCGAATCCGGCGAAGAGGTGTTTAACAGCTCGCTGTACTTCGCTCCGGGTAAAGGTCAAATTGATCAGTACGACAAAAAACGACCGGTTCCGTTTGCAGAGTATGTCCCGGATAGAGATTTTTGGTACGCACTCGCTCCGGATCTGGTGGGCTTGGTCTCCAGGGGCTACGCATTCGGAAGTAGGGACGGAAACTTCGAGTTTGAAGGGTCGAACCTGGGAGTACTGATCTGCTTCGAAATTGCAATCGATGACATCGGTCGAGAGTTAGTCGACAAGGGTGCCGAGATCATCTTGTCTCAAACCAATAACGCCGACTTTGGTCGAAGTGACGAGACCTTTCAGCAGGCCGCCCTGGCAAGGCTTCGGGCTATTGAAACCGGAAGGGCGATTGTAAACATATCGACGGTTGGGGTCTCTAAGGTGTTCCTACCAAACGGGGAAGTGGTTGATCAACTGCCTATTTTTGAGCCGGGAGTGATGGTACAGACCCTTCCGCTACGAACATCGATTACCCCGGCAATGGTAATCGGACCCTCATTTGATTTAGCTGTGAATTTACTTGCCCTCGCGCTACTTTTGGCGGCAATTGGAACGGGCTTTGCCAATCGCACCAGAAAAGGCAGTAGTTGAAAACGCTTGTTGTGATTCCCACTTACAACGAAGCGCTCACGATCGAGGAAACGGTGTTGGGCGTTCTCGATTTAGAACCCACTTTGTCGGTTTTGGTGGTGGACGATAATTCACCGGATGGAACCTCCAAGATCATATCCGCACTTGCCGAGCAGGAGCCAAGGTTGGCGATTCTCAATCGAGTTCAGAAAAAAGGTCTTGGACTTGCCTACCTCGCCGGCTTTGAGTGGGCGTTTGAGAGGAACTTCGATTTCATAGTCGAGATGGACGCCGATGGTTCTCATCGGGTAAGTGATTTGATTACTTTGCTTCAGGCCTCACCGGAGGCGGATTTGGTAATTGGTTCTAGATGGATTCGTGGGGGAGAGGTACTGAACTGGCCGTCGCACAGAAAGTTTGTTTCCAAGTTCGGAAACAGCTACGCCAAATTTATGTTGGGAACCAAAATTCAGGACATGACATCGGGCTTTAGGGTCTATCGGGCCAATTTTCTAAGGACACTTTTGGAGCGCAAGGTATCCTCACACGGATACTCGTTCCAGGTAGAGCTTGCCTACCTGGCATCGAAATCTGGGGTTGTGATTGAAAAGCCAATTACTTTTGTTGAGCGGGTCAACGGGAAATCAAAAATGACCTTGGCCATTGTGCTGGAGGCACTGACCAAGGTCACCTTTTGGGGACTAAAAAGAATCTTCTGATTTACACGTCGGCTTTGCCGGCTTTGCGCCTTGCTCTGATATACAAAAGTCGCTCCTTGAGAATTTCCTCAAGCTCTTCCTTGGATCTTCTTTCTAAAAGCATCTCCCAGTGTGAGCGGGGTGTCTTTAGCTCATCGACTTCAAGTTTTACTAGAGCTCCATCGCTTAGGAGCGTAGCTTGCTCGGGGCAGGACTTGCACTGCCACTGGTTTGGTAGCTCGGCGTCCTGGGCAAAAACTAGTTCACTGACATGGCCGTTTGGGCACTGAAAGCTGTGTTTGGTTCTAGCCGAGAAGCTAACCCCAATTTCTGATTCGAGAGATTGTGCTCCAAGCCTGATACCGCGCATTGTCTGTTGAGCCATGATTTCTCCTGGTTTGGGTTTGGCTGACTTATGTCAACAATGGTTGCAACCAAACCGGGTGCGAAAAACATCCATCGGGGACTCACTTAACAGAAATTTCTCAGCTAAAAGTCTTGATGGCCAAGTCGGTTCTATCGGTGACGATACCGTGGGCCCCGAGCTTGAAAAGTTCAAGCATTTCTCGAGGCTGATTTATGGTCCAGTAGTGGATCTCGACTCCCGAGCCCAAAACCTGCTCCAAAAACCTCGGGTGGGTGAAGTCAAAGCCGTAGCGCTTTGTTGGGATCTGAAGTGCATCGATTCTTTCCATTTGTTTCAAAAGCGGATTAGTCCACTTAGCCCTGGCAGCTAAATATATCGAGAGAATCTTTGAGCTTCCAGCCGAAGAAGCTAGGGGAGTGGGGCTGTTTGCGAGCGCTCTTTTTCTCGAGCCTTCACTGA
>NZ_JBASXC010000076.1:0-25591 GCF_049276775.1 Rhodoluna sp. | reverse complement strand
GCGGAGGACATTGAGCAGGAGCTCGCTTTTCTAGACCCCGACGCCGAAATTTTGCTCTTCCCCTCATGGGAGACTCTTCCTCACGAAAGATTGAGCCCCAGTGCCGAAGTGGTTGGGCGAAGGTATCAAACCCTTGCGCGCCTTAGAGAGCTTGCGGAGCAACCAGCTATAAACCAGGTCTACGTCCTAATCTCAATCCGGGCGGCGCTGCAGCCGATTGTTGCCGGATTGGAAAAGTTTCCACCGCTTGTCCTAACCCGGGGAAAGGACTACCTGCTCCCGGAGCTCTCCCTAAAACTTGTTGAGCAGGCCTACCAGCGGGTGGACATGGTCTCCAGGCGGGGCGAGTTTGCGGTTCGTGGTGGAATTCTGGATATTTTTCCGACGACCAGAGAGCATGCTGTCAGGCTCGAGTTCTTTGGCGATGAACTAGAGGAGATTCGAGAGTTCACCGTTTCGGATCAAAGATCTTCAGAGATCAAGCTTGATTCACTGACCCTTTATCCAGCCCGGGAACTAATTATTACTCCAGCCGTTGCATCCAAGGCAAGAGAAATGATGCACGAGTTTCCAAACCTTTCAACGATGCTCGAGAAGATAGCGCAGGGAATGCCGGTTGAGGGGATGGAGTCACTGGCTCCGGCGCTGGCAGACAAAATGGTTTCAATCTTTGACTACCTTCCGAAGCAATTGAGCGTCATGTTGCTTTCACCAGAAAAGGCCGCCGCCAGGGCGGCAAGCCTTGTTGAAACTAACGAGGAATTTTTACACGCAGCCTGGGATGCCGCAATGGATGGAGCATCGGCACCGATTGACTTATCAGGCGGTGGGTTCATTGATTTTGCAACCTTTAGCTCAAAGCTTCAAAGCTTTCAGTTCGTGACTCTTTCTCCCTTTGGCCAAGACAGTCCCGAGGTTGTAAACCTGGGCATTCTTGAGGTTCCGAATTTTAAGGGTGTGGACTCAACCGCTTTGGAGTGGGTGGCGGCCCAGCTTGAGCAAAAGCACCTGGTGGTGGTTTCCGCTGAGGGTCACGGCACGGCCGAGAGACTCAGAGAGGTTTTTATTCAAGGTCGCCTGCAGGCTGATTTAGTTGTGGAAATTCCGGAAAGCCCTAAACCAAAAACGGTTTATTTGATACAAGCTCCAATTAAGAAAGGTTTTGTCTCGGAGGACTCCAAGCTCACCCTGTTAACTAACACCGAGTATTACTCGAGAGGCAGCTACACCTCGCCTCAGGTTCGAAAGCTTGCTGTCAAGAGGGGAGCTGCGGTTGACCCACTGACTCTCAAATCGGGCGACTACGTGGTTCATGAAATCCACGGAATTGGAAGATTTAAGGAACTGGTTCAGCGAACCAGTGGTATCGGAGCCAGGCAACATCAGCGAGAGTATTTGCTAATTGAGTACGCGCCTCCCAAACGAGGCTACCCAGAGGACACCCTGTTTGTTCCCACCGATCAGCTGGATATGCTGACCAGATATATCGGCGGAGAAGCGCCGGTTATTTCCAAGCTGGGTGGTTCAGATTGGTCTAGGGCTAAAGGCAATGCTCGTAAGGCAGTTCGCAAGATAGCCATCGATTTGGTCAAGCTTTACTCGGCACGCATGAATTCAAAGGGCTATCCGTTTGCATCGGATACTCCATGGCAGCACGAGCTCGAAGAAGCCTTTCCTTTCCAAGAAACGCCCGATCAGCTCACCACCATAGACGAGGTAAAGCGTGACATGGAAAAGCCAATTCCGATGGACAGGCTTCTGGCCGGTGACGTGGGATACGGCAAAACTGAGGTGGCGATTCGTGCCGCATTCAAAGCTATTCAGGACGGCAAGCAGGTTGCGATGCTGGTGCCAACGACTTTGCTTGTGCGCCAGCACACCGACACTTTTCTTGAGCGCTTCGCAGGTTTTCCCGTGAACGTAAAATCCCTTTCTCGTTTTCAAACGGCTAAGGAGGTCAGGGAAACCATCGCAGGACTTGCAAACGGTGGGGTGGATCTAGTGATTGGCACCCACCGAATACTTTCTGACAACGTTAAATTTAGAAATCTCGGCCTCATCATCATTGATGAAGAGCAGCGCTTCGGGGTTGAGCACAAGGAAAAGCTCAAGGCAATAAAAACCAACGTTGACATTCTTGCGATGAGCGCAACTCCAATTCCAAGAACCCTCGAGATGGCAATCACTGGGATTAGAGAGATGTCCACTCTGGCCACGCCGCCAGAAGACCGTCACCCCATTCTGACCTTCATCGGTGGTTACAGCGAGAAGCAGGTTGCGGCGGCTATCAGGCGAGAACTAATTCGCGAGGGTCAAGTCTTCTTTGTTCACAACCGAGTGGCGACAATCGAAAAAACTGCGAACGATATAGCCAAGCTGGTTCCGGAGGCGCGGATTGCGGTTGCTCATGGACAGATGCCTGAGGCCGCTCTCGAGCAAGTGGTGGTCGATTTCTGGGAGAAGAAGTTTGACGTGCTAGTTTCAACCACCATCATCGAAACTGGAATCGATATTCCAAACGCCAACACATTGATTATTGATCGAGCTGAACACTTCGGATTGTCCCAGCTGCATCAGATTCGCGGTCGAGTGGGAAGGAGCAGAGAGCGTGCCTACGCCTACTTCTTCTATGACCCGGCAAAGCCGCTAAGCGAAACCTCACACGACCGATTAGCTACCATAGCCCAGAATAATGAGCTGGGCGCCGGCATCCAGGTTGCGCTGAAGGACCTTGAGATTCGGGGAGCCGGCAACATGCTCGGCGGAGAGCAATCTGGACACATCGCTGGTGTTGGATTTGATTTGTATCTGCGGATGATCGGTGAAGCGGTTTCCGAATTCAAGGGCATAAAGCTTGATACTCCTGCAGAACTAAAGCTTGAAATTCCAATCGATGCTCACATCCCAGACACCTACCTAGACTCTGAGCGACTCAGGCTCGAGGCCTATCACAAGTTAAGTGCCGCCTCGGGCCAGTCAAGCACCCGAGAAAACCTAGATGCTATTTTGGCCGAACTGGAAGATCGCTACGGAATTGCGCCAGAGCAGGTACGAAACCTGATTGAGGTCACCGAGCTTCGCCAGATTGCGAACCGAGTGGGCCTAAAGGATGTCAACCTTCTAACTGGTGTCGCGCGATTCACACCGGTTGATCTCACCGAGTCCGAGCAGGTGAAGCTAAGTAGGGAGTATCTCGGGCTAAAGTATTTGCAATCAGCCAAATCGCTTCAAGTTCCTATTCCTATGGCACCTAATGGCGAGACCGTGTCTGGCAGGGACCTGGTTGAATTTACAAGAGCAGTTTTCGAAGTGATTGACAACCTTCAAGAGGAAGAGAAGTAAATGACAAAAATAGATGAGCTCATTGAAACCGCGCGTCAGCTTCGAGCTCCAGGCGGTTGCCCGTGGGACGCTGAACAGACTCATCAGTCACTTACCAAGTACTTGATTGAAGAAACCTACGAGCTGATAGAAGCCATCGAGTCCAATGACCGCCAGCAAGTCCTAGAGGAACTGGGCGATGTTTTATACCACGTTGTATTCAACTCTGATCTAGCCGAGTCGGGCTCTCTGGGGGAGCCATTTAACATTCAGGATGTAGCGGAACTTTCAATTGTAAAGATGAAGGGCAGGCACCCCCACGTCTTTGGATCAAAAGAAGAGCTTGAGAAGTTCAAAGCTGAAACTGGCGACGATGTAATGCAAAGTTGGGACGCTCACAAGATGAAGGAAAAGCCAGAACGCCAGAGCGTACTGGATGGAATTCCGAGCTCTCTACCGGCCCTACTTTTAGCCGACAAGGTAATTGGGAAAGCTCAAAAACTTGGAGTCTTGGATTCAGAGGCGAAGCCAGCTTTTGAGCTTGCCAACGAGGAGCAGCTGGGTGGATTACTCCTGGCCCTAGTGCTCTCGGCGAAGCAGCAGGGGCTGGATTCGGAGCGGGCACTTCGCGAGACCCTTAGAGAATTACAAGTTGAGATTAGAACGTTCGAGCTAAGTGATGATTTTGACGCCGGAGTCATTGGTAAGGCTTAGAGCCCACCGGTATCCAGGCTTTTTGCCCTTGTTCTGCCAGACTTGAGCCCATGGCATCGCAAATCAATCCTCCTCGCGGTATGCGGGATTTTCTGCCTCAGGAAAAGGCCATCCGAAACGAACTGCTTGCGAAAATTGTTGGAAGCTACGCCTCCCACGGTTTCCAGGAAATTGAGACCCCAGCTCTTGAGGCTATCGAGAGATTGAGCTCGGGCGATGGAGGGGACAACGAAAAGCTCGCCTTCAAAGTTCTAAAGCGCGGCGAAGATCTAGAACAGGCAATTGGTCAGAACCCAGACGATCTAGCAGACCTCGGTCTTCGCTACGACCTAACCGTTCCATTGACTCGCTACTACGCAACCAATCACGCAAAACTACCGAAAGTTTTCAAGGCTATCCAGGTTGGGCCGGTATGGCGTGCAGAGCGCCCGCAAAAAGGTCGATACCGGCAGTTTGTTCAGTGCGATATCGATATCATCGGAGACGAATCAGTAATAGCGGAAGTCGAGCTTCTGAACGCAAGCATGAATGCCCTAAAGGCAATCGGAATCACCGAGGCAAAGGTTCGAGTGAATCACCGACAGCTTCTAACTCTGAGTATCAAGGCATTGGGTTTGTCCGATTCTGATCAAGCCAAGGCCATGGTCACAATCGACAAGCTTGACAAGGTGGGAATCGGTGGCGTCGAAGAAGAAATGAAGGAGCGCTTCGGCGACAAAGTTTCTCAAGCAACCGCCGACTGGCTGAATTCACTCTCCAGTGATCTGCCGGTTCCTAAAGAGCTCAAGGAACTGTTTAGTTCAGTTGAGTCTTTACACCCCGGTGCGCTCCGGTTTGATCCAACACTGGTTCGTGGCATGGGTTACTACACCGGGGCCATTTTTGAAATTGAGCACCCGGCATCGGGTGTCTCAATTGGTGGCGGTGGTAGATACGACGGCATGGTCGGTAAGTGGTTGGGTACCGCAACACCGGCAGTTGGAATCTCAATCGGTTTCGAAAGAGTTGCTGAGCTGGTTGCCGCAAGTAGCACGGGAGAAAAACTTCTGGTACTAATTTTTGATGCAGATAATTTCGATGGCGCTCTTTTGGTTCAGGCTGAGGCAATCGCCGCTGGATACTCGGTAAGGCTTGAGCCAAAGCCCAAGAAATTGAATTTAGTGCTTGAAACGCTCAATACCCAAGGGTTTAAGCATTTTGCGGTGCTAGAAGAGCCTGAATCGGGCTTGAAAGGGCTAAACATCAAGCCAATTAGCTAGTGCTATGCCCTCTCAAACTAAACTAGGGATGTAGAGCTAACGACGACGTTTCTTGAATTGGCTAATTGGCCGCTAACACAACTTCCAAAAGGAGAAACAACTTGTCACTTATTGAAGCCATCGGCGCTAGGGAAATCCTGGACTCCCGAGGAAACCCAACCATCGAAGTTGAAGTATTGCTTGACGACGATTCCTTCGGTCGTGCCGCGGTACCTTCGGGCGCATCAACCGGTGCCTTTGAAGCTCACGAGTCCAGGGATGGAGACAAAAAGCGCTACCTAGGCAAAGGTGTTCAGCAAGCGGTGCTCAAAGTCATCGGTGAGATTGACGAGACCCTGGTCGATTTCGACGCAACCGATCAGAGATTGATCGATTCCGCCCTAATTACACTGGACGGAACCGACAACAAGTCAAACCTTGGGGCCAACGCAATCCTTGGGGTCTCACTCGCAGTTGCCAAGGCCGCTGCCGACAGTTCGGGCCTTCCGCTTTACCGATACCTTGGTGGCCCCAATGCTCACACTCTTCCTGTTCCTCTGATGAACATTGTCAACGGAGGAGCACACGCGGACAACGGCGTTGACATACAGGAGTTCATGATTGTTCCAGTTGGAGCTCCAACTTTCTCAGAGGCAGTTCGTTGGGGTGCCGAGGTTTATCACTCCTTGAAAGCCTTGCTCCAGTCAAAGAAACTTTCAACCGGTCTTGGTGATGAAGGTGGCTTTGCTCCTGATCTTCCAACCAACCGTGCGGCTCTCGAGTTAATCTCTGAAGCTATTGAAAAAGCTGGATACAAAGTTGGTGACGACATTGCCCTGGCTCTTGATGTTGCAGCCACCGAGTTTTACAAAGACGGTAAGTACCACTTCGAGGGCAAGGCCCGCAGTTCCGATGAAATGATTGCTTACTACGAGGACTTGGTGAACTCGTTTCCATTGGTGTCAATCGAGGATCCACTGGACGAGAACGATTGGGATGGCTGGGCGGCAATGACGGCAAAGCTTGGCAAGAAAGTTCAATTGGTTGGCGATGACCTGTTTGTAACCAACCCAAGCCGCCTTTCTACCGGAATCGATAAGGGAACTGCCAACAGCATTCTTGTGAAGGTCAACCAAATCGGTACCCTAACTGAGACCCTGGATGCGGTCTCCATGGCCCAATCAAACGGAATGACCGCCATCATCTCGCACCGCTCGGGTGAGACAGAAGACACTTTCATTGCTGACCTAGCGGTTGCTACAAATGCGGGTCAAATCAAGACCGGAGCTCCAGCCAGAAGCGAGCGAGTCGCCAAATACAACCAGCTGCTTCGCATCGAGGAAGAACTCGCTGACGCGGCTTACTACCCCGGAGCCAAGGCGTTCAAAAACTTCCACTAGGAATAGATAATGAGAATTACCGGTCGGCTAAACAGCTACACTCTGGCCTTACTGTCCGTAATTCTCATCGGCATTTTCACTCTGGCTCCGAGCTTTCAAATTTGGTACGAGCAGCGTCAGGAAATTTCCGACTACCAGGCACTGGTTGCTCAAGCTAAATTAGAACTTGAGGATATGGAGGCCGAGCGTCTGCGCTGGGAAGACGAAGTTTATATTCGAGCGCAGGCCAGAGATCGTCTCTATTTCGTGATGCCCGGCGAAGTCAGCTTCCTAGTGATGGACGCCGAAGGTATTGATGTCTCCGACACCTCAGGAACAGTTGGGGCGATGCTCGCCGAAAAGCGGAAGCGGAGTGGATTCAGCGCGGAGGTGTTAGCCAATAAGGGAAACTGGGTAGATGCCTTTTTGGAGTCAGCGCTTCGGGCAGGCCTGGAAGAACCCAATCAGGAAATAGACAGTGCCACTAACTAAGGTCACCGAGAAAGACATCGCTTCGGTATCTAATCAACTCGGCAGGCCAGCTCGAGACATAATCGCAATAGCTGCTAGGTGTGTTTGTGGTAATCCGGTAGTGGTTCAAACCGCTCCGAGACTCGAGGACGGCACTCCCTTTCCAACTGTGTATTACCTAACTCTTCCAGCTGCAACATCAGCGGTTTCAACCCTTGAGACATCGGGTCTGATGATGGACCTACAAAACAGACTTACCGAGGAACCTGAACTAGCTTCCGCTTACAAGAGAGCTCATCAGAGCTATCTCGAGGATCGAGCTCTGCTTGGTGATGTTGAGGAAATTGAGGGAATTTCTGCTGGAGGAATGCCCACCAGGGTCAAGTGCTTGCATTCGCTGGTTGCTCATTCGCTCGCTAAGGGAGAGGGTGTCAACCCGATTGGCGACCTAGCTCTTGAAAAGTGCAGTTGGTCATTAGATCGGTGCGTATGCGAAAAATAGTTGCCTCCGCTCTGGTTGCACTTTTCACCCTTTCGGTAGCTACCTCGGCAGCAGCCGATCCGATCAGGGATCGACAGTACTGGCTGAACGATTTTGGTTTCACCAAAGCCTGGCAACTTAGCCGCGGCGAGGGAATTAGGGTAGCCGTAATCGACACTGGGATTGATGCCACTCATCCCTCATTAGAGGGTGCTGTGGTTGGGGGAATAGACGTATCCGGTCTTGGGTCAAGCGATGGACTTACCCCGGTTGGTCAAAACAGCTATCACGGCACGATGGTGGCTTCCTTACTTGCAGGGAGGGGAGACCCCGAAGATGAATCAGCAGGAATTTTGGGAACTGCGCCGAAGGCGCAGCTACTTTCTGTCTCGATGGCCTTTGGTGTTGCAGGTCTAGACACCGACGATCAAATTGCGAGGGGGATTATCTGGGCAGTTGATAACGGCGCGCGTGTGATCAACTTATCGTTGACCAGAAATTCTGTTTCGTGGCCGAAGTCTTGGGATGAGGCTTTCGGTTACGCATTTGAAAACGATGTTGTCATAGTTGCCGCGGTTGGAAATCGAGTGGATGGGACCGAGCAAGTTTCAGCACCGGCAACAATCCCTGGAGTAATTGCAGTTGCCGGGGTAGATAAAAATGCTCAAGCTAGTGCACTATCTTCAACCAGCGGTTTCACCATTGCAGTGACTGCTCCAGCAGAGGAATTAGTGGCCGCTTACCCGGGAGGCGAATATAGAATCTGGTCGGGAACTAGCGGAGCGGCCCCGATAGTTTCCGGAATGGTTGCACTGATCAGATCCCTATATCCGGAATTAGATGCGGCTAACGTGGTCAACCGCGTAATTGAATCTGCTGTGAAGGTTGGATTTGAAACCTATTCGACCTCCTACGGCTATGGGCTAATCGACGCTGAGAGGGCTCTTACAATTGATCCCGACCCGATTTTAGAAAACCCCCTCGGGTCATTATTCGAGTGGATTAGCCTTTACCGGGAGGGAGCACCTGTTGAACTCGCTCCTGGGGAAATCATTACCCCGATAGAGTCCCCGGTGGTCGAAATTGTCCAATCCGAAAGCCTAATCCCGAACGTGTGGCTACCTTTGGCTGGGTATGCTGGTGTTGGGCTTTTAGCCACATTCTTATACCTAGTCTTCAGGCCAAAAGCCAGGGGCACAACCAGCGATAAGCGGAAGTAGTGAATTAGACCAATGCCTAGAATCCTCATCGTCGGCGGCGGATACGCCGGTTTTTACACCGCCAGAAAACTCGAGAAGTACCTGCGGAAAAACGAGGCAGAGGTCACCATGATCGACCCTCTTCCCTACATGACTTACCAGCCTTTTCTTCCAGAAGTTGCCGCTGGCTCAATCGAGCCAAGGCACGCGGTGGTTTCACACCGACGTCACCTATCTCGCACCGAGATTATTACCGGACGGGTGTCTCATGTTGGTCACAAAAACAAAAAGGTAACAATTGAAGTTCCAGGCCTTGCTCCCTACGAACGCGAGTATGACCACGTAGTCGTAACCGCCGGTGCGGTTTCGAGAACTTTCCCAATTCCAGGAGTTGCCGAAGTAGCTATCGGAATGAAGACCATCGAAGAAGCTATCGAGGTTCGTCACCGGATTCTCACAAACTTCGACAAGGCGGCAAACCTACCCGAGGGTCCCGAGCGCCAGAGACTCCTAAGCTTCGTCGTTGTTGGAGGAGGCTTTGCCGGAATTGAGGCTTTTGCAGAGATGCTTTCGCTAGCAACTTACCTACTGCGCTACTACCCAACTTTGAAATTTGAAGACGTAAACTTCCACCTAATCGAAGCCATGGAGCGGATTATGCCCGAGGTCTCACTAAAGACCAGCCACTGGGTAATTAAAAATCTTGAGAGGCGAAACGCCAAGGTTCACCTCAGCACCCAGCTAGTTTCTGCGGATGACGGAATTGTGGAGCTTTCGACCGGTGAAAAATTTGCCGCTGACACGATTGTTTGGACAGCCGGTGTTATGGCAAACCCGGTCTCGAAGCACACTGATCTTCCAACCGATGAGCGCGGCCGCATCACTGCAAATGCCTCACTTCGGGTTGTAGACGGAGAAGAGGTACTGGAGGGAGCTTGGACCTGCGGAGACGTATCAGCTGTTCCAGATCTTTCCGGAGACGGTGTCGGTGGATACTGCGTTCCTAACGCCCAGCACGCTGTGCGCCAGGGCAAGCTCATGGCTAAAAACTTGGTTGCCGCTCTGCGAGGAGAGGGACTCAAGGACTACCACCACAAGAACCTTGGAGCGGTTGCCGGCTTGGGAATTGGTGTTGGCGTTTTTCAGTTCCGAAACATCGCAATCACGGGCTTCCCAGCCTGGATTATGCACCGTGGCTACCACGGACTCGCAATGCCGATGTGGGAAAGAAAGATTCGTGTATTCAGTGGTTGGGTCTCAAACGCCCTTTTCCGTCGTGACGTCGTCTCAATCGACGCTGTGAAGGAACCTCGATTAGCATTCGAAACCTGGGCCTCCAGAGCTAAGAGATAGCTTCTGATGATTGTGGCCCCCGTAGCCCAATGGCAGAGGCAGACGACTTAAAATCGTCACAGTATGGGTTCGAGTCCCATCGGGGGCACAATGGAAGCCAATCAAAAAAAGATGGGAATCGAATGAAGACCCGAAAACTAGGACCCTGGCAGCTATCCACAATCGGAATCGGTTGTATGAATCAGTCTTGGCCAGGAGGTTCGGCGCTTGAGCCAAAGAGTCGAGCCGAATCGGCTATACCCGGCCTTCACGCGGCAATGGATGCCGGAATCACATTTATTGACACGGCAGATATTTATGCTCCAACTTGGAACTCCATCGGACACAACGAGAAATTTGTTGCAGAAGCACTTGCGACTTGGAGTGGAACTAAAGAGCAAAAGGAAAAAATTGTCATCGCAACCAAGGGAGGAATTGCTCGTCGCCCCGGTGAAGTTTGGGGAAGAAACGGATCAATGGATTACTTCCTTCGAGCAGCCGAAGCCTCAGCTGCGAGACTGGGAGTGGACAAGATTCAGCTTTGGCAACACCACAGGCTTGACCCAACACTTGAATTTGAAACACAGTTCGAAAACGTGCTCACGCTTAGACAGCAAGGTCTTATTGAACAAATTGGTGTTAGCAACTACAACGCCAAACAGCTTGAGATTGCGATCAAATTAGGTGGAACTGCCGACCAAGGTGGAGTAGTTTCCGTTCAGAACGAATTGAGTCCTCGCTACCGCCACGAGCTAGATGTGCTTGAGTTGTGCGAAAAGCACGGCTTGGCATTTTTGCCATGGTCACCGCTTGGAGGTTCGACAAATAAGTCCGAAGTCACCTCAGGAAAAGTTGGGATGTTTGAGCAGATTGGGCAAAAGTACGGCATTTCGCCATACGCCACCGCAATTGCCTGGCACTTGAAACTTTCTCCTTCGATCATTCCAATCCCGGGTGCGACCAGGGTCGAATCGGTATTGGATTGCCTGAGCGCTGTGGATGTAGAGCTATTAGATGAGGATTTTGAAGCACTGAATGCCTCCTTACCCGAGACCGTGCCGGCCTCGCCCCAATTGCTCCCAGCCCCTAGTTTCAGGTCCTAGCTTCGGGTTTCCTGTGATGGGAGGCCTTAGGGCCCAATTTCTTGGCTCCTGGGGCTAGCATCTTTCATAGACGTTCTTTTGTGAGGGGAATTAAGTGGACATCGCACTTTTGGTAATTATTGGCCTAGTTGTCTTGATTGGGCTTTGGATTTGGTCTACCTATAACGCTCTGGTTGCACTAAACGTAAGGGTTGATGAGGCTTGGAGCGACATCACGGTCCAGCTCAAGCGCCGCGCCGATCTCATTCCAAACTTGATTGACACCGTGAAGGGCTACGCGGCCCATGAGCGCCAGGTATTCGAAGCGGTCACTAAGGCAAGGGCTGCAACCGTTTCCCCTGACGCGCTTTCACACCCAGAGCAGGCCGGTGCCGCAGAGAACATGCTTCAGGGGGCGCTCAAGTCGCTATTCGCTGTTGCCGAAGCATATCCGGTTCTCCAGGCCAGCCAGAACTTTCTTCAGCTGCAGGCCGACCTAACCGATACTGAGAACAAGATCATGGCGTCAAGGCGTTTCTACAACGGCGGAGTAAGAGAACTAAACGTCAAGGTGTTGCAGTTTCCGCAAAACTTATTTGTGAAGTCCCTAGGATTTCCAGAGCGGGAATTCTTTGAGGTGGCAGATCTAGCGAGTATCGCAGAGCCACCTAAGGCTAGCTTCTAGTCGACAGGGCTATCCAGTAGATGTACTCAGCGATAGCTGCCAATAAGCGTAACACAATCATCATCGTGTTGCTTTTTGTTGCCTTGCTTAGCGGTCTTTCAATCTGGTGGGGAACAGCTTCGGGAAATGGCTCATCAGCTCTTTTAATTGTCGGCTTCGTTTTGATCTACACAATTTTCCAGTACTACATGGCGGGAAAGATTGCAATCGGAATGACCGGCGCTGTGGAGATTCAGCAGTCGGATAATCCAAGGCTCTGGCGAATCGTAGAAAACCTTTCGATTGCAGAAGGCATTCCAATGCCAAAGGTTTACATCATCAACGATCCAGCCCCAAATGCTTTTGCCGCTGGGCGCGACCCGGAACACGCACTTGTGGCTGCCACAACTGGACTGCTGGTTATCATGGAGGATAACGAACTCGAGGGAGTCATGGCCCACGAGCTGGCTCACATTAGAAACTATGACATCCGAGTGGCAACCATTGTGTTTGGGTTGGTTAGCGCCGTGGGCATCCTGGCTGATTTTGCAATCCGGGCGGCATTTTTTGCGGGCGGTAACCGTTCGAGAGACGGTGCCGGTGCGGTGTTCCTGATTATCGGTCTAGTGGCGAGCGTGATCGCCTGGTTTATTGGCCCAATCGTGAGCGCCGCCGTTTCCAGGCAGCGAGAATACTTGGCAGATGCAACTGGGATTGAGATCACCAGATACCCAGATGGCCTCGCTAGTGCCCTGAACAAGCTCGGTGAGTACGGCCGACCCATGAAGAAGGTCAGCGCCTCAATGGCCCACATGTTCCTCAACGACCCCATTAAGCCGGGCTTCACTGAACGCCTTTTCTCGACCCACCCGCCGATTCCAAAGCGTATTGAGCGTATTCAGGCAATGGGAACTAAGTTCTAGGGTCAATACCTAACTAAACTTGAGGGCTGAGCAATCTTTTCGAAAGGCCTTTTCATGACTAACGAGCAACCGGTAGTTGTTCCTGCGCTTAGTGAGTTTGCTGCTGCGCTTGCCAACGTTCGTCAGGTTGCCACAGAGACCCCAGTTCTTCACTCTCACTACCTTTCCAAGATGGTTGGACAAGAAATTTGGTTAAAGTGTGAGAACCTGCAGCGCACCGGTGCTTATAAAGTGCGTGGTGCGTTCAACAGAATGAGCAAACTCACCAAAGAAGAAAAGAAAAAGGGCGTTATCGCAGCTTCGGCTGGTAACCACGCTCAGGGCGTTGCCCTGGCTGCTAAAAAGCTCGGAATCAAGGCAACTGTTTACATGCCAATCGGAGCATCACTTCCCAAGGTTGCGGCAACTAGAAACTATGGCGCAAAAGTTGTCTTGGTTGGAGCCACCTTTGCCGAGGCCCTAAAGGCAGCTCAAGAAGAAGCCAAAGTCTCGGGAGCAATATTTATCCCCCCTTTCGATCACATCGATGTTGTTCTTGGCCAGGGAACCGTTGGCGTTGAGATTATGGATCAACACCCGGATGTTTCGACAATTGTTGTGGCAATAGGTGGCGGAGGTTTGGCCGCAGGAGTGGCGGTAGCGGCAAAGCTGACCGCGGAAGCTCGTGGAAAGAAAATCCGCATAATCGGAGTTCAGGCAGAAAATGTTGCCCCTTATGCCGTGTCAATGAAAACTGGGAAGCTAACCGAAGTTACAGCGAGCCCCACGATTGCCGACGGTATAGCCGTTGCAAAACCCGGTCGAGTTCCATTTGAACTGATCAAGAAGTACATTGACAAAGTCGTCACAGTTTCTGAGAATGACATCGCTAAGGCTATTTTGGTTTTGCTTGAGAGAGCGAAACAGGTCGTTGAGCCGGCTGGTGCGGTTGCAGTTGCCGCGCTTCTAAGCGGCAAGGCAAAAGCCAAGGGTAAGACCATCGCTATTTTGTCGGGTGGAAACATGGATCCGCTTTTGTTGCAGAGAGTTATCCGCCACGGACTATCCGCTTCCGATCGGTACACAAACTTCTCGGTGATGCTCCCGGATCGCCCTGGACAGCTTGCGCTCACTGCAGAGGTTATTGCTGGGGCTCACGCTAACGTTGTTGAGGTTCTTCATACCAGGCACGGTAACGGTCTTCAGATTAGTGAGGTGGAATTGAACTTGTCGGTCGAAACCAGCGGTCACGAGCACAGACTCGAAGTTGTTAAGGCTTTGGAAAAAGCTGGTCTAAGACCACGACTCGAGAAGGCCCGCGAGGATTAGGCGTTAGCTACGCCAAGAATCTTTACCTTGATCGCCTTACCGTTGGGTAAGAACACCTCAAGATCATCTCCAACTTTTTTACCAAGGATGGCACTTCCTATTGGTGAGTCTGGAGAGTAAACCTCAACGCTGTCATCGCTAATCTCGGCACTTCCGAGCAAAAACTTCTTCTCAGTACCGTTTAGGTTAACGGTAATTACAAGTCCCTGCTCAACAACCCCGTGGGCCTTTGGGGCGTCACCAACCTGAGCCGTTGAAAGAATTTGCTCAATGCGATTGATCCGGGCTTCAATCTTGCCCTGCTCCTCTTTGGCCGCGTGATAACCACCGTTTTCTTTGAGGTCACCCTCTTCTCGAGCCTCTTGAATGCGCTTTGCAATGTCAGCACGGCCGACGTTGATTAAGGTCTCTAATTCCTCGGCAAGCCGGTCGTAGGCTTCCGGGGTGAGCCAGCTGGCTTCGTGCATTTCAGACATAATCCCACAAGCCTATTTCAACGACAGCCGGCAACCAAGCCCGAAGTTCCAAGCTCGGTTGTGATGACAGTGGTTGAAATAACTACTGAACGGCCCGCTGACGGGGCCACGGGAAGGCTTTTTAGGCCAACCACTGCAAAGCTTTGGCTCAGCACCTGAACATCACAAACCACGGCCTTGCCCGGGGTTCTAGAAACCTCGAATACAACTTCTGTTGAAAATTCGTCAATTACGGTGAATCCAACATCTCGTGTGGAGGTCCGATTGGCGTTATCCACCGTAAATAAAATTGCCCATACCAAAAAGCTCACCAGAGCCAAAGCCCCGACTGTTATGGCAAAGGCCCGGTCGCGCTTTTTGTTTCTACCTACGCCATAGCGTTGTTGTAAGAGATTTTCGCTCACCCGTTAAGGTTAACCGACAAACGTAGTTCATACTTGGAGTATGAACCTTTTGACCCTACTCTCCGAGACTGGCGCCCCGGGCGAAGTAATTATTGACGATACCTGGTACAGCCCAGGTGTGGTCGGTTTTATAGCGACTTTCAGCATGGGCGGAGCTGCGGTGTTACTCATTATTGACCTAGTCAGACGGGTAAGACGAGTTAGATACCGTGCAGAGATTTCAGAGAAGCTTGATCTTGAGCAACTAGAGCAGAGTCTCAAAGACTCACCCGAAGAGCCTAGAGCTAAGCCCGAGCGCCCAGCCCCACCTGAAAAACCTCAGCGTTAGTTTTTAGGCAAAGGAGCCCGAAACCGGGCTTAGAGAAATAAGCAACACAGCTGTCCAGTGGCACAAAAAAGCTAGCACTGTGAAGCTGTGAAAAATTTCGTGAAAACCAAAGTGACCCGGAACCGGGTTTGGTTTTTTCATCGCATAGACGATTCCGCCAAGTGTGTAGAGCAGTCCGCCTATCAAGATAAGTAGCATCATCGCAAGGTTGGCATCCAAAAGTTCCGGTAAGTAAACAACCGCCGCCCAACCCATTGCGATATACGTCAAAACATAAAGCCAACGCGGGGCTCCGATCCAGAAAACTCGGAAGCCAATTCCCAAAAGCGCTACCGTCCAGATTGCGACAATTAGCAACAGCCCCTTCTCCTGGGGAAGTGCGAGCAGAGTAATTGGCGTATAGCTTCCGGCAATTAGCAAAAAGATATTGGCGTGATCGACTCTCTTTAGGGCCAGCTTGGCCCTAACCCCCCAGTTGAAGCGGTGGTAGATAGCACTGGTTCCAAACAGCAGAACGGAGCCTGCGAAAAATACCGCCGCGGCAATCTTGGCAACCAGGCCATCGGCTAGCACCACGAGGACTATGCCGCCGGCGATAGCTATCGGTAGCACGCCGGTGTGTATCCAACCGCGCCAAGTGGGCCTGGTCTCTGGCTCCACCTCACCAGCTAACTGGGACAGCGGAAGGTGAATTGGGGTGTCCGAGGTTCGATCGTTAGACATGATGCCAGCCTAGTTTGGTTTTCGAGCGGTAATCTTATTTGGTGCGCAATCTGGTTTATCGACTCTATGAGACTCGTCTTGAGCAGCAGCTCGACAAGGCAAATATCCCACAGCACATAGCGGTAATGCTCGATGGAAATAGGCGCTGGGCGGATAAGAAAAACGGCTCTAAAGCAAAAACCGGTCACGTTGCCGGAGCGCAAAAGATCTTTGACTTTCTATCCTGGTGCGACGGCCTCAAGGTACCGGTGGTCACCCTTTACTTGCTTTCAACGGAGAACCTCAGAAAGCGCGACTCGGAAGAGCTTAAGGATTTGTTGGTAATTCTGACTGGACTCGCGAAAGAGATGGTCCGTCGCGGCAACTGGAAGCTTCGACTGGTTGGTGACAGGAGCTCGCTGCCAACTGAATTTTTAGAAGTTCTCGAGCAGAGTGAACTAGCCTCAAAGGACACCGCCGGGGCTCAAGTGAATCTAGCTATCGGGTACGGCGGTCGACAGGAGATCACCGACGCGATGAGATCTATCGTTCGCGACTCAATAAGCCACGGGGCTGATCTTGTGAAGCTCGCTGAGTCTCTAACCCCTGAGCTTATAGCCAAGCATCTTTACACCTCCGATCAGCCAGACCCAGACTTGATCATCAGAACTTCGGGGGAACAGCGACTGAGTGGGTTCTTACTTTGGCAGTCAAGCAACTCTGAACTTTACTTCGAAGAAGCCCTCTGGCCGGATTTCCGAAGGGTTGATTTCCTCCGCGCCATCAGAGCCTTTGCCCGAAGGCATCGCAGGTTTGGCGCCTAGGGCGCACCCGTATTCGGGCGTGTTGCTATCAGCTCCATAGGCATTCTGGCTTTACCTTAAAGCTAAGCCTGAATCTATGGAGGACTAATTGCCTAAAGCAGAAGCCGCTTCCCCGCTCAAGAACCAAAGCAAAAAAGACCAGGCGGTGAGAACCTTTGTGCTTGATACCTCAGTGCTTCTGTCAGACCCGAAGGCGATGTTCCGGTTCGAGGAACATGAAGTCGTCATTCCAATCGTGGTAATAAATGAACTTGAGAAAAAACGTCACGACCCTGAAATCGGGTATTTCGCAAGGGTTGCCCTTCGCCACCTCGATGATCTTCGCCAGAAGCACCAGCGATTGGATTTCCCAATCGAGGTTGGTGAAAAAGGAACCCTGAGGGTTGAGCTAAACCACAGCGACCAGTCGGTTCTGCCAACCGGCTTCCAGCTCGGCGATAACGACTCCAGAATTTTATCGGTAGCCATGAACCTATCCAACGAGGGTTTCAAGGTCACGGTTGTCTCAAAGGACTTACCAATGCGTGTCAAAGCCGCGAGCCTTGGCATGCGCTCTGAGGAATACCTAAATGAGCTAGCCGTTCAGTCGGGATGGAGTGGTATTTCAGAACTTGCTCTAAACGCCGATCAGATGGCTGAACTGTACGACAACGAAATGATTTCTCATCCGGATGCTCTCGAGCTCCCAGTAAACAGCGGACTGGTAATTTCCTCAGAGCGTGGACACGCTCTTGGCCGAGTCACATCCGATAAGCAGGTAAAGCTCGTTAGAGGTGACCGCGAGGTCTTTGGAGTGCACGGCAGATCAGCGGAGCAACGATTGGCGATTGACTTTCTTCTCGATCAGGAAATTGGAATCGTATCGATGGGAGGTCGTGCCGGAACAGGAAAGTCTGCCCTGGCCTTGTGCGCGGCTCTTGAGTCTGTAGTTGAGCGCCGGCAGCACAAGAAGATCATGGTCTTTAGACCCCTCTATGCGGTTGGTGGGCAGGAGCTTGGCTACCTGCCGGGCACAGAGGCGGAAAAGATGAACCCCTGGGGCCAGGCTATTTTTGACACCCTGAGCGCCCTGGTCTCCAAAGAGGTTATCGAACACATTCAAGACCGGGGCTTGCTGGAGGTACTGCCTCTTACCCACATTCGGGGCCGCTCTCTTCACGACAGCTTCGTAATCGTCGACGAGGCACAGTCTCTCGAGCGAAACGTGCTACTCACCGTGCTTTCCAGAATCGGACAGAATTCGAGGGTTGTGCTAACCCACGACGTTGCCCAGCGCGATAACCTGCGAGTTGGAAGGCACGACGGCATAGCTTCGGTAATCGAGACCCTAAAGGGTCAGTCGCTGTTTGCCCACGTCACACTGAGTCGTTCTGAAAGAAGCGCTATCGCAGCCTTGGTGACTGAACTACTGGATCGCTAGGTGAGCTGGGGATAACTTTCGCTATCCCCGAGTCAAGGTCAATAACCTGACGAGGTGTTTGAAAATCTCTCCTCGTTGTTTTCGGCACTCGGTCTTGGCTATCTGGTGCTTGTAGCCTGGCCCTTAGCCAAGACCGACATCACCCAGCGGCGCTTACCCAATAAGTATGTCCTGCCTGCGTTTCCAATTACCTGGGCTGGTCAATTATTGGCGGGGCTTTTTGGGGCTGGATTTATAAATATGCTTTGGGCATTTACTGCAGGTGTTGTGACTTTCATTCTTGCGCTTCTCATCAACCGGGCGGGACTTCTCGGTATGGGGGACGTGAAGCTAATGAGTGTTATGGCAATAGCCCTCGGCTGGTACTCGCCACTTCTTCCAATGGTTGCTCTTGGCCTCAGCTTTTTGATTGGTGGGCTAGTGGCCTCAGGGCTGCTTATTTTGAAAAAGATTAAGCTCGGCGGTTCAATGCCACTTGGACCCTATTTGTTGGCGGGTTTTTTCGGAGCAGTTACTTTGGTGGTCTGGTCATAGACAGAACATCCAAGGCAGCATCGAGCTGATCTAGGGTAAGTTCCCCGCGGTCAATGAAGCCCAAATCTATGACCGCTTCACGGATGGTCATGGAGTTAGCGACCGAGTGCTTGGCAATCTTGGCAGCTGCCTCATATCCGATGACTTTATTAAGCGGTGTCACAATAGACGGGCTCGATTCGGCAAGGGCCCTGGCTCGCTCAACGTTGACCTCAAGTCCCTCGACGGTCTTATCCGCCAACACCCTAGAGGAGTTTGAAAGTAGCCGAATTGATTCAAGTAAGGCGTTTCCCATAACTGGGATTGCCACGTTGAGTTCAAAGTTTCCAGTTGAACCAGCCCAGGCTACGGTTTGATCGTTGCCTATTACCCTTGCGCAAACCATCAAGACGGCCTCCGGAATTACCGGGTTGACCTTGCCGGGCATAATCGACGAGCCCGGCTGTAGATCAGGAATTGACAGTTCACCGAGGCCAGCGTTTGGGCCAGACCCCATCCAGCGAAGGTCATTGTTAATCTTTGTCAGGCTAACCGCGAGCACCCGTAGGGCGCCGGAGGCCTCAACCAGGCCATCCCTTGCCCCCTGGGCTTCAAAGTGATCGCGGGCCTCAGTGATTGGAAGTTTGGTTTGCTTGGCAAGAAGCTTGATCACAGCTTGAGGGAAACCCTTAGGGGTATTGATCCCAGTTCCAACTGCTGTGCCACCGAGTGGAACTTCGGCAACTCTGCCAATTGATGATTCGATTCTTTCTATGCCGTATCGAATCTGTGCTGCGTAGCCACCAAATTCTTGACCCAGGGTGACCGGGGTGGCATCCATTAGGTGAGTGCGCCCGGCCTTGACAACTTCGGACCAGGTTTTTGCTTTTGTTTCAAGTTTTTTAGCCAAGTAGTCAAGCGAAGGAATTAGGTCATTAATCAAAGCAGAGGTCACCGCAAGGTGCACTGAAGTTGGGAATACATCGTTTGAAGACTGCGAGGCATTTACGTGGTCGTTAGGGTGAACCGGCTTACCGAGGTGCTTGGTTGCGAGAGTTGCTAACACCTCGTTCATATTCATGTTCGAGGAAGTTCCCGAGCCGGTCTGATAAACATCAACCGGGAAGTGCTCATAAAGATCTCCACCGATTACCTCGTCGGCAGCTTTTGCAATTGCATTTGAAATATCTTTGTCGAGGACACCTAGCTCCGCATTTGCAAGAGCCGCCGCCTTTTTGATTTCCGCTAGAGCTGAGATGTGGGCACGCTCGAGAGTTGTACCGGAGATCGGAAAGTTCTCGACCGCTCTTTGTGTTTGAGCTGCGTAGAGAGCATTCTTGGGGACTTTAACTTCGCCCATGGTGTCATGTTCAATTCGGTATTCCACGAGAATCGAGCCTTTCTTGAGGGCCTTAGTTGATATTTCCGACGGTGACGAGCGGCGTCACCTTGCCAAGAGACAGTTGGTAAGTTGCTCCCACAACAGCTAATTTACCGCTTCTGACAGCGCTATCGATCAGTTTGGAGCGGCTAATCAGCTCCTGGACGGTGGCTTTTATGTGCAGGGCGGTAATCTCATCAATTGAGTCGGTACCCGCTACTTTGGCAGCCTCAACGGTTGGTTGAATGCGCCGCACGAGGTCTTGGATAAATTCGCCCTCGGTCACCAGGTTGCCGTCGAAGGAGGCGATAGTTGCCTGGATAGCGCCACAACTATCGTGGCCTAAAACTACAATCAGCGGAACATTTAGCACTTCCACGCTGTACTCGAGCGATCCCAGGGAAATGGTTGACATCACTTGACCGGCATTTCTCACCACAAAAAGCTCACCTAGACCGACGTCAAAAATAATCTCTGCGGCGAGTCTGGAGTCAGAGCAACCAAACAACGCGGCGAAGGGGTGTTGGGTTGCCGCTAAGTCGCTCTGGTGTTGAATGCTCTGCCTGGGGCCCGAAAAAGAGCCCTGAATAAACCTTTCGTTACCCTCAAGGAGCCTTTGGTAAGCCTGAGTTGGAGTGAGGGACAAACTGCTATTTCTCAATTAACAAAGTTAGCTGTGAAGCAAAGTCCTCAAGCTGCTGAATTGGTGCGACCCCGTAAACAAATACTGCGTTTCCCTGATAATCCAACACCATCATGTAGTCCTTGGACTTTCTTGGAGTGTTTTGTCTCAGGTTCTCGTAAATTTTCCAATTCTCACCCTGCAACACAACCTCGCCAGTTTGCTTATTTGATTCAAGCATGAGCTGCATCCAGGTTGTGTTTACTTCAAAACCCTGAGTCATTGCAATGAATTCACTGTTTGGACCAACAAAACCGGCATACCAGTTAGACACTCCATCGAGTGCCGAAGATCGATAGCGGGCGGCGTTGGCGTACCAGTCGACCGGTAAAACCGGAACCAAAATTTTCCCAGGCGCCTCCTTGGCGGCCTCAACTGCAACGGCCTGGTAATCAACCGGCTGGATTCGATTTGAATCATCGCGAGGCACCGCAAGAACCAAAAGCACCATGACACCAACTGATGCCACTAGAGAAAGTAGGAGATTGATTAGAGTCTGACGAGCCCGGCGCTTTGCCGCGGCATCGCTCATTCGGCCGAACTCTTTTTCGACTTGGCAGCTTTTTCAAGCTGGGCCCTAGCTCCGGAGAGCCACTGCTCGCACTTATCAGCTAAAGCCTCGCCCCGTTCCCAAAGCTTCATGGATGCCTCCAGGGTCACAGAGCCAGTTTCGAGCTCGGCCACTACCTTGATCAGCTCGTCACGGGCCTGCTCGTAGCTCATGGTTGCCACGTCTTTGTTGTTTTCACTCATTATGCGTTAAGCCTACTTTCAATCTGCGGTAGCCCCAAGATCGCCCCCGGCCAGGGTGATTTTGATCTTCTGACCAGACTTGACTTGCTTTGGCTCAGTAAGAACGTGGCCCTCGAGATCCCGAATTACGGCGTAGCCGCGGTCCAGAGTCAGCTTCGGCGAAAGGGCCCTTACCTGACCTCTCAAGCCCGAGACCTGAAGAGTTTGTTTTTCAAGGGTATTTTTCGCCTGAGTAAACAGCGACTGTCTAAGTTGAGAAATCTGCAGAGAACGCTCGTCGACCAGGGTGAAGGGGTTTGCAAGAATCGGTCGTGATCTAATCCCCGAAATTAATTCGATTTGATTTTGAAGGAACCCTGTCACCCTTAGCCCGATTCGCTCCAGGGCCTGAGAAATTTTCTTTCGCTCTTCAACTACGTCGGGAACGACTCGCTTTGCGGCATCAGTTGGCGTTGATGCTCGAAGGTCGGCAACCTCATCGGTTAGCGGTCTATCATTCTCATGCCCGATGGCGCTTACAACCGGCGTCTTACAGTTAGCAACCGCGCGAACAACTTTCTCATCTGAGAAAACAAGTAAGTCCTGGAAGCTTCCGCCGCCTCGAGCCAAAATAATCACATCCACCTCAGGGTCGGAATCCAGGAGCTCAATTGCCTTGATGATTTCTGGTCCGGCCTTATCGCCCTGCACGGGACAATGCTGAACCCGGAAGCGAACCTCGGGCCAGCGAAGCTTGGAGTTTTGCAAGACATCTTTTTCGGCGTCACTGTTGGCCCCGGTAATTAGGCCAATAAGGTTTGGCAAGAAAGGAAGCGGTTGTTTTCGCTCGGCAAGAGTTAGCCCCTCTTTGACCAATTGCTGGCGCAATCTTTCGATGCGCTCCAGTAATTCACCAAGGCCTACTTTTCTAATTGCGAGAACATCCATGCTGGTTTTACCGGAGCGTTCCCAGAAATCCGGGTGAACAAGCGCAACGACGCGATCACCAGCTGAGAGTTCGCTGACTGCAGCCAAAACATCTGGCCTGCGGGAGTGGATGGAGAATCCTTTATCGGCTACCAGATCCCGCAACTCGCCAAAGAACACGTCCTTCTTGGGGCTAATTTGAGATATTTGACCTTCTACCCAAACGTTGCCCAGCCGGGTTATCCACTCCTTGAGAGTGTTAGTGAAATTGGCCACCGACCAGGGGGTTTGTTCGCTGGAGACCCGAGAATCAGAGGAATCTGGTGCTTGATTCTCCGACATGGCTATTCCTTAGGGAGGGCTGATTATCTCTCGTACACTTGAAGGGTGACCCAACTAAACAATACCGCCCAGCGGCGCGTGCTTCTGGCCGCCCCAAGAGGATACTGCGCAGGTGTTGACCGCGCGGTTATTGCCGTGGAGAAGGCCCTCGATCACTACGGTGCTCCGGTCTATGTCCGCAAAGAAATTGTCCACAACAAGCACGTTGTGACCGGCCTTGAAAAGCGCGGAGCAATTTTTGTCAACGAGGTAGACGAAGTACCCGAGGGCTCAGTTCTGGTTTTTTCAGCTCACGGAGTTTCTCCTGCGGTAGTCAAGGCATCTGAGGCTAGGGGCTTGAACACTATTGACGCGACCTGCCCACTGGTCACAAAAGTGCACCGCGAGGTTCAGCGATTTGCCCAGGAAGAGTACGACATTTTGCTTATCGGCCACGAGGGCCACGAGGAAGTTGAAGGCACGGCCGGCGAAGCTCCGGATCACGTTCAGCTAATTGATGGAGCAGACGGTGTTGCAAACGCAACAGTCAAAGACCCAAAGAAAGTCATCTGGCTTTCTCAGACCACCCTTTCTGTCGACGAGACAATGGAGACAGTCCTAAAGCTTCGTGAGAAATTCCCAACACTCCAGAATCCTCCAAGCGATGACATTTGCTACGCAACTCAGAACCGTCAGGTTGCAATCAAGAAAGTCGGATCTGAATCCGACCTTGTACTCGTGGTTGGATCCGCAAACTCCTCAAACACAGTGCGCCTTGTCGAGGTAGCTCTGGAAGCTGGAGCCAAAGCTGCCTACCGCATCGATTACGCAAGTGAGATTCAAGAGCAGTGGTTTGAAGGAGTCGAAACCGTCGGAGTCACCTCCGGAGCATCCGCCCCAGAAGAACTCGTCGACGAGGTTCTTGCCTACCTAGAGGCCAAGGGCTACGGGGGACCAACTGAAATCACAACTGCCGAAGAAGACGTACAGTTCTCTCTCCCCAAGGAGCTTCGCAAGGATCTAAAAAGCGCTGGCCAAGACACCAGCAATAAGGTCAAGCGGTCTTAGGGCCCGAAGTCAGTCTCTTTGAGCGGATGACCGCTTCGGTCGTAAGTTGTCCATATCCCAATTTGTTTACCAAGATGGAATTTTCCGGCCCGCATCAGCGAGCCGTCTTTTCTGAAAAACTTCCAAGAGCCGTGCATTTGCCCGTCCTTGTATTTACCCGTGTATCTAGGGGTCCCGTTATCGTAAAACGGTTCGTGCAATCTAGGCCTTTGGTGACTTACCCGCAGAACCAAGCTGGTTAGCAGCTTCAATAACCCGGGCTGCCATGGAGGCCTCGGCTAGTTTGCCCCAGACTCTAGGGTCATAAGTTTTCTTGTTGCCAACTTCGCCGTCTACTTTTAGAACGCCATCATAGTTCTGGAACATGTGACCTGCGATTGCGCGACTGAATGCGTACTGGGTGTCGGTATCGATGTTCATCTTGATCACACCAAAGCTCACGGCGTCCGCAATTTCTTTAGCGGTAGAACCCGACCCACCGTGGAATACCAGGTCAAACGGTAAGTTCTTGGAGTACTTTTTTCCGACCGCTTGCTGAATCTCGTCCAGTAGTTCTGGTCTGAGTTTTACACTTCCTGGCTTATAGCTACCGTGAACGTTTCCGAACGTGAGGGCCGTTAGGTAGCGGCCGTTTTCTCCCAGACCCAGAGCCTCGGCTGTTGCGATTCCGTCTTCGACCGTTGTGAAAAGATGTTCACCCATTCCACCCTCGACTCCGTCTTCCTCGCCACCAACAACGCCAATCTCAACTTCCAAAATTGAACCGACTGCTTTAGTTTTTGCAAGTAGCTCTTTAGCTATCTCTAGGTTTTCTCCTAGGGGTACAGCTGAGCCGTCCCACATGTGTGAATTGAAGAGTGCGTCTTGACCAGATCTGATGAGCTCAGCCGAAACCTCGAGAAGAGGTCGGACGAATCCATCGAGCTGATGCTTGGCGCAGTGGTCGGTGTGAAGTGCTACGGTCACTCCGTATCCCTTGGCTGCTTCACGAACAAAAGCCGCCATTGCCTGAGCCCCGATAGCCATTGACTTTACTGTTGAACCTGACCAATACTCAGCTCCACCGGTAGAAACCTGCAGGATGCCATCCGAGCCAGCTTCTTGAAGACCCTGAAGAGCGGCGATAGCGGTTGAAGAAGAAGAGACGTTGATTGCTGGGTATGCAAAGCCTGAAGACTTGGCTCGGTCGAGCATTTCAAGATAGGCATCCGGTGAGGCTACTGGCATTTAGTTCTCCTTGTAAATAGCTGGTTCCTTGAGCGATGCGGTGAGGTCTGCTTCCTCAGTCAAAAATACCTCGGGTAAGTTGTCAATGTTTTCTAAACCACTAGTTGGCTGAGATACCTTGACGGCACCCCACTGAACTGCAGCCATCGCGCCAACTGGAACGTTAAATCCAACGCTTATATCCTCATGGCCCTCGGTTAGGGGGTTTTTGACGATTGCTGCCAAGAACCCAGCAAGGGTCGCGTCGCCGGCACCAACGGTGTTGATGACCTTCACAGGAGTGGTTCTTGTTCCCCAGGCTCTGGATTTAGTGACGGCCAACATGCCATCGGATCCAAGGGAGGCAAGCACACACTCAACACCGTGAGCGCAAAGCTCACGTGCTGCTTCGATGACGTCTCCATTTGTTAGAAGTGAGCGCTTTACGGCGGAGGCAAGTTCCTCGGCGTTTGGTTTCAATATGGCGGCCTCGCC
>NZ_JBASXC010000075.1:0-4873 GCF_049276775.1 Rhodoluna sp. | reverse complement strand
AGCATTCTCCATGGTTGATAGAAATGCAGCAGGGGATGATGCAGTAAGTGATGTAAAGATCTTGATGGAATTCTTTAAAAACGAGGTAACTGATACAAATGCATATGCAAAGGCACAAATCTACGTTCCTGGATCTGTTCTTGATGTTAATAGATACTTTGTCTCATCTATGGAAATATCTCAAAACATTGATCGAAGCAATGAGGCAGCAAGTTCACTGCTCCCATATATAAGATTTTATTCTTCACCAGACTTTGCCTCAACAGAAATTAAAATTTGTAGAATCTTTGTTTCAATAACAGATTCCTTGGATGCATTGTCTACAGATCACTTCATCGCCCTTGATGGATTTAGAATTGACAATACTACAGAGAATCCACTATACAAGATGTCTGGTTATTCAATTGTTAGAAATGACGGAAATCCAATCATAAAGTCAGCAAATACAAACAACTACATAGATTTTAGATACTCCTTGGGTGTTTCGTAATGTCTAAAAAATTAATAATTACAGCAGAAGAACTAGCCTCAATGGGAATGACTGGACCAGATTATGACGTTAGGTTTAGGATAGTTTCTGAAGACAGAAACAGATTCTCCTCTTGGACACCAATATTTTCTATTTCTGACCCCAACTGAACACCACCACTGCCTGGATGATATAATTAAGTATGGCAAAAAGTCCATTACCCGATAGAGGGCAGCCTCTAGATGTTACATATATTTATCAAATGGCCAATGCCATCAATGACGTTTCTAATGAAATATCATCAGCAACATACAACTACACTACAGTGTCCACCAGAGACGCGGGAAATCAGGTCATTCAGACAAGAGCATCAAGAATTATTGCTGGATATGTAGATATTGCAAACAACGAATCCATTACAGCAGGAACAACAAAGCCCTTCTCATTTTCATATTCTTCAGACTTTAAGTATCCACCAATTGCCACTGCAACAGTAGTAAATCGCGGTACTTCTGACATCGGTGATGACGTTACGGTGGTCATTAGATCGATAACAACTTCAAGAATTGAAGGAGTCGTAAAGTTTAATTCATCTGGTCAGGTTACAACAACGGTAAACATTACAGCCATAGGCATCCCAACGTGATATAATTCTGGCACTATGATTTTTTGTGCAAGGTGCAGCGGCAGGATGTTTGTTGATAGAGCATTTACCGAACACAACCATATAGAAACATTTTGTATTAGATGTGGGTCAAGAAGATATTACCACAATGAGAACATGAAGTACGGAGAGGGAGCAAGATTATGGCTTCTGGAAAAGATGGTGGCGAAAGCCTCAATCTGCCAGTAATTCAAAGACCAAGAAGAAAAACTTGGTTTCTTGATGAAGATCTTGTAAGGATATCTCATATCAGCCGTGCTCAAGGAATAGCATCTTTATGGAACTGCACAAAGGCAGTGCCAATGACAATAAACTTAATAGAGTTTAAAAGAAAAAGAAAAAGAGCGTTTACTGTTTCAGAGACAGCATTGCTGCTAAACTATCACAAAAAGAGTATTCCAAGATTAGTGAAGAATGGATTTCTTCCACCACCCATAGGGGAGTTACCTAATGGAGAGCGAGCATTTCATTATTTAAGTTATTACAGTGAAGATCACATATGGGAAGCCAGAAACCTTATGGCACAGACCCACATGGGTAGATCAAGGAAAGACGGCCTAGTAACAAACAACAAAACTCCAACGGAGCAGGAGTTGCGATATGCAATGGGCGATGGTATGATTTACTACGTCAAGGGTGACGATGGCAAGTTTATACCAGTTTTTTCTGAAACACTGTAAGTGCTTGACAAAATCACATAAAAGCGCTATCATATAGCGAACAAACTAGTGGAAGGAATTGGCATGGAGCCAACCAATGTTCAGTGGTCACTTGGGTATACTCTAAATACTGGGAACTTTCAATCACTTAGGATTGATTGTCAGGTAGCAGATTACGTTCGTGATGGAGAATCAACAAAGGAAGCATCAGACAGGGTGTATACGTTTGTTGAACAAGAACTTGTAAACAAGTTGAATGAGGCAAAGAAGGAGTTGGGATGAGTAAGGCATATATTGCAACATCAGAGAAGGCACAGTTGGTGGTTGCTTTTGACAAGAATCCATCAAAGGCTATGAAGAGTGTGGCTAAGAAGATTGATCAGATGAGTCACGGCGACGAATGGCTAATGTTGACCAGCATAAATGTTGGGTACGACGAAGAGGGCTTCTATCATATAACTGCTACAGTGTCTTCTGTGAATATATAATGGCAGATCGTAAGGAAAGGTTTGCTCTTGTGAGTTTGTTTGAGAAGCATTGTAAGATTAATGGAATTACAAAGCCAGTACTCAACAAGAACAAGGAGCAGTGGGCAGCAGATGGCCTGCTTGAATCTTTTACATTTGACCAGTTGAGCGATGCCATGAGATACTACTTTATGATCAACCCCAAGCCAACATGGTCTTGGTACTCAAACAATGTAGAAAAGATTATTGCTGCTGAAGAGGCAGTCAGACAAGATAAAGAATTTAGAGCAGATATGCGTGAGAAAGCAAGGGAGTGGATTAATGGCTAATTTAGAAGCAAAGACTATTTCGGCAGTATTAAATGACAAGCAGATTCATGTTTTGCTACAGGCAAATGCTGGTCAAATGCTAAGAACTCACGCAGATATCTGGGAGTTTGTTCGTGACTATTATGAGCAAAATCAGACCGCTCCACCAATTAATGTAGTAGAGCAGAGATTTCCAGACTTTGAGTACATAAAGGATACTGGAGCAACAAAGCACCACTTGGATGAACTACGCACAGAGTTTCTAAACGATAACGTTAAGATCATGCTACGATCTGCTGCCAACCAAGTGCAGGAGGGGGACTCTACTTCTGCTCTTGAGGTTCTCATGTCAGAGACAGCAAGGCTAAAGCAGATCACCTCTACAGCAAGAGACTTGGACGTATCAAACGTAGATGATGCAATTGCATATTTTGAAAATGTTAAGAGGATGCAGGAGAGTGGCACGCATGGAATCTATACAGGGCTCGCAGGATTTGACAATTATATGCCAGCAGGAATCACGCCTGGTCAATTGGGAGTACTTCTGGCTTACCCTGCTATTGGTAAGTCTTGGATGGCTCTTTACCTCGCTGTTCAGGCTTGGAAGAACGGCAAGTCTCCGTTAATCGTTTCCTTGGAAATGACCGAAACTGAGGTACGTAATCGTGTGTTTGCCATTATTGGTCAAGGTATGTGGAGTCACAGGAAGTTGTCTCGTGGAGACGTAGAGACTGACATGATGAAGAAGTGGATGCAGAAGACTTTTGAGGGAAAGCCAAGCATTCACATTATCTCTAATGATGGGATTGGAGAGGTTTCCCCTAGCGTTCTACGAGGCAAGATAGATCAATACAAGCCAGACATTGTTTTTGTTGACTACTTAAACTTGATGACAAGCAATCAGCGTACAGATAACGAAGTTGTTAAGATGAAAAATCTTAGTCGTGAACTAAAGTTGCTCGCTATTTCTGAGCAGATACCCATTGTGGCTATCTCTTCTGCAACCCCAGATGATGTGACAGACATGAATAGCGTGCCAACCCTTGGTCAAACCTCATGGTCGCGCCAGATTGCCTATGATGCTGACTGGCTTCTAGCCTTGGGTCGCGCAGCCAATAGTGATGTTCTTGAGGCAGTATTTAGAAAGAATCGTAATGGTTTCTTGGGAGAGTTTGTCATTCAAGTAGACTTTGATAGTGGTCGTTTTATCTATAAGGACTTTGAGTAAAAATGCTTTAATTTAGATAATCCTGTATAATTTATTATATGAACTACCTTCATAAAAGAATAAAGAGATTTGAGTTAACTGGACAGATAACTGATGATATTTTTATTCCACGTATGAGGGGAGAATATATAAGATTACTTAAAGAAACAATGAGAGATACTGGATACGTCGTGAGACTTGACATAGACCCAGACTGGACGGTATCATATACAGGAAATCATTATGAATTTATATTAAGCGTATACGGATCATATATAGGAAAGAAGAATGCCGCATGTATAGACGGACTAGACAAGAACAGACCGATATATACTCCCCAGAGCAAATCAGGAGAGTCCTCAACGGATCTGGAATCAACATCCAATCAGAAGTAGAATTAGAATATCTAATCTTCTGTCCATATCATAATAACTACAGAACACCTGCTGGTGAGGTAAACAAGGAACGAGGCACGTTCTTTTGTTTTTCCTGTCACGAATCACGTTCACTGCTAGAACTAATAATGCACACATCTGGTAAAAGTTATTTTGAATCGGCAAGGCTTGTTGAGTCTGCCAAAATAAACACAAACATTATAGACTCTGTTGACAAGGCTCTTGAAAAGGAGCCAGAGTATGTTCCTTATGATCAAGTTCTTATCAAAAGACTAAACAATCAGGCACTAGAGTCGCCAAGGGCTTTGACGTATTTCGAGGGTAGAAGGATTACCAAAGAATCAATGGAGAGGTTCTATCTTGGCTATAGTGAAAAGCAGGATATGGTCACTATCCCCATCCTAGATCCAACAGGACAAATATTTGTTGGATTCGTTGGCAGATCTGTAGAGGGTAAAGATTTTAAGAACACACCAAAACTTCCAAAATCAAAGATTTTGTTTAATCTAAATCGTGCCAAACTACAGGATACAGTGTATGTAGTAGAATCTTCTTTTGATGCTATTAGATTAGATCAATGTGGAATTGCAGCAGTTGCAACACTTGGCTCTAATGTGTCAAAAAAGCAGGTAGAACTATTGACAAAACACTTTAACAATGTTATAGTTATTCCTGATAACGATGATGCTGGAGCAGACATGGCT
>NZ_JBASXC010000074.1:0-2238 GCF_049276775.1 Rhodoluna sp. | reverse complement strand
TGTGTTAAAGATCTACCTACAACACTACCAGTTTGAAAATACATATTTAATGCTTCCGCTGGATTGTAATTAGTTCCATTACCAAGATCAACTTCAGCTAAACCGTCCATATCTAAGAACACCCCATCTGGAACTATCCTGGACATTACTTGTTGTAGCTTTAAATGCGTTAATTGAATCATATCCGCAAAACCTGTAATCTTGCTAACTAAAGATTCAATTCTTCCTTTATAAATTCTAGGAGCAGTTATAACGTAATTCATTTCTACTTTAGTGGTATCGGCATATGGTCTTGTCATATTTTCCGATAACTTCCATTCTAGCATGGTATTGTTACCTAAAACTTTAGCTCCTGTATATAAAACCTCTATTGTTCTTGACACTCTATCAAAGTTATCATTTTCTGGAGGATTAAAACTATCATCTTTTTGAATAACTTTTTCTAAACCAGTTTCTGTTTTCTTTATTTTAAAAACTTGATTCATATAAGTTTTGTATTCAAAATATAAAACTTGTACGGTATTTTCGTCATAGTTACCCCAACCAGTTATATACTGATTGTTTCCAGGCATATTTTGAATATCTTTTAACTCTTCTTCAGATATGCGAGGGAATTGTTTTTTAAGTTCGGGTATTGTAATTGATTTAACTTCCCCGACATAATATATGTCTTCAAAATTGGGGTCTTCAGTATAAGAATAAACTAAATATGCAGGATCCACATAATCAACAACAATTCCATTAGATTCATTAAATCTTGTTTTAGTACAAGATATACCTAACACTACTACATCATGTGCTAGCCTTTGCCTAATTTCGTCGTATTTGTTTTGCTTTAAAACAGTATCTATAACTTCCTCTTCGGCAATTTCAACACTTTGCTTATAATTAAGCTGCATAAAGAGATCTAGCTCTTCTTTATTAGCAGGAAGAACGCTTGGATCAGATGTAGCATATAAGTTTTGACCAAACTCAGAACTTATTTCATCTAATATTTGTTTGTTTTCAATATCTCTTAATGCGTTAAAAGCATAATTTGTTCTTTGCTTTAAAGCAAAAGGATCCGTAGCCATTGCTTTAATTTGAAAACCTTTTTGGGTCATGCCATTAACTACAATATCCACAAACTTAGATATAACAGGCACTGGTTTCCAATCTAAATTAAGATAAGACAAGTCGCCATTAATAGCAAGCTCATCTTTGTATTTTTGTATTGACTGTTCACCTCTAGCGTATAATCTTAATTGATGAAAGCTATTATAATTAGTTTGATACCTATTAGCATTAGTCCTTCCTTGGTCAAACCATTCCTGTTCAATGGCTCTAGCCACTTGAATACCATACTCTAATGATGCTTTTTCTGCATCGCTAACCACTTGGCTTGGAAAGGAACTATTGGTATTTGTGTATATGTTCATTTATATTATAATTTTTGAGGTACTACCATCATTATTGTATCTTTTTAAACCTAGATTAACAGGCTGTCTTTCTATTCTATTAACAGGAACGTATCTATGTTTATTGCAAGCCATTAAAGCTAAACCAGAACTAATAGATGCATCATGACTTGTTCTATTGTTTATGTTAAATCTAGCCCAATCTTCTAAGGTTCTTTGAAAATACATATCTCCATAACCAGTATCTGATAAACCTACAAATTGTTCAACATAAGTTTCTATAGCAGCAGCATGTGCTTGCTTAATATCTTCACTAGAGTTTGGTATTCCACCTATTTCTTTTTCAGTAACAGATAGTTTATTCCAAATCTTGTCAGGTCTATTCATTGAAAAACCTCTATAGCCTCTTCTTTTAAAATGATATAAAAGTCTTGGCTTGTTATTTTCAGCTAGTATTGGCATACCATAAAATACACATGCCATTAAAACATCTTCAAAAAATATTTCCGCTGTTTGTGGTCTAGCTATATATTCTAAAAAGAAATGATTAGGAGGTACATCTTCCATAGAAAACTTAGTTAAACCATGCAAAGAACCATTAGATCCTCTTTGGTCAACTGTACCTGATATATCATAACTATCACAACCAAATGCACCAAGGTGTTCATTACCCGGCCATTTAGTACCATTCTTTATTATCACTTGGTTTTGAAGATGTTTAGCTGGAACCCAAGTTATTTTAAACCTTCCATCTTTATGAGGATTAAATATTACTCTTGTATCAGGCATCCCATTCTCCCAAGCGAAACTACCAGTAGTTACAATTGCAGTATTTCTAAGG
>NZ_JBASXC010000073.1:0-21209 GCF_049276775.1 Rhodoluna sp. | reverse complement strand
CACCGCCACATCTTGGTCGATGGCCAAAGAGTTGACCGCCCGTCTTTCCGTGTCAAGCCAGGACAGCTTGTGCACGTGCACGAGAAGAGCGAAAAGACAGAGCCTTTCCAGGTCGCAGCTGCTGGAGGGCACGTTGATGTTCTTCCGCCGGTACCTGGGTACCTAAGTGTTGAAATCGAGAAGCTTCACGCAACACTAGAGCGTCGACCACTACGAGCAGAGGTTCCAGTCACCTGTGAAGTTCAGCTCGTAGTTGAGTACTACGCAGCAAGATAGTTTCTAATTAGTTAGGGAGGGCGCCATGTCTGGATCTGAGATTGCAAGCTTAATCGCTGCCGGTGGATTCGTGGTCCTGGTGCTTTTCCTGGCCGTACCAATTTTGAAGCTCGGAAAGCTAATCGACAAAAGCGCAGACTCATTGATGTCAATGACCGAAGAGCTGACACCGATGGTGGCCGAACTTACCGTAACCCTTGAAGAAACCAATCGCCAGCTAAAGAAAATCGACTCGATAACTACGGATGTTTCTGCGGTGACCACGAACCTTTCTTCTATGGTCGCTGTTTTCACATCCGCCATGGGCGGGCCGCTTTCTAAACTGGCAGGCCTTGGTGGATTGCTAAGCAACTTGCTAGGAAAGAAAAAGAAGAGGTAGTCGCATGAAGAAACTTGTTTGGTTTATGGCCGGTATCGCACTCGGAGCCGTTGCTGCAAGACAGATTGAAGAAAACCCTGCCGCGCGTAAGGCCTACGAGGATGCTAAGGCGTCCGTTTCGGAATTTAGAGACGCAGTTCTTGAGGGCTTTGAAGAGCGCGAGGCTGAGATTGCCAAGCCAAGGCCAAAGCGGAAGCCTGCAGCGGTAAAGAAGACCGGACCAAAGTCCAAGCCTGCTGGCAAGTAAGGGTTCAAATTGAAGACCGCCGAGATTCGTCGGCGCTGGCTGAAATTTTTCGCCAGCAAAGATCATGAGATTGTTCCTTCGGCATCCCTGATATCTGAGGACCCAACTCTGATGTTCACGGTTGCCGGCATGGTGCCATTTATCCCGTACATGACTGGGTTGGTGCCGGCTCCTTATAAACGCGCGACTAGCGTACAAAAGTGTGTGAGAACCCTAGATATAGAAGAGGTTGGAAAAACTACTCGGCACGGCACATTTTTCCAGATGAATGGAAACTTCTCCTTTGGTGACTACTTCAAGAACGATGCGATTTCCTATGCCTGGGAATTTCTTACCTCTAGCACAGAAGCGGGGGGACTCGGCATAGATCCGGAGCGTCTATGGGTGACCGTATACCAGGACGACGACGAGTCGATAAAGATCTGGCAAGAAGTTGCCAAGATTCCAATGGCAAGAATTCAAAAGCGTGGCATGAAAGACAACTACTGGTCCACCGGTCAGCCCGGGCCAGCGGGACCATGTTCGGAAATATATTTTGACCGTGGCCCCGAATATGGAGTGGAGGGCGGACCGGAAGCGGACGAAGATCGCTACATAGAAATCTGGAACCTGGTGTTCATGCAGTTCGAACGTGGCGCTGGCACCGGCAAAGACAGTTTTGAAATTCTTGGCGAGCTTCCTTCAAAGAATATCGACACCGGTATGGGACTTGAGCGCGTTGCGTTTTTGCTTCAGGAAGTTGACAACCTCTACGAGATTGACGAGGTCAGGCCGGTTCTTGATCTAGCCGCCAAGCTTTCCGGTAAAAATTACGGCGATGACGAAAATGACGACATCAGACTTCGCGTAGTCGCCGATCACGTACGTTCGGCCCTAATGCTAATCGGCGATGGTGTGACCCCAGCCAATGACGGAAGGGGATACGTCCTGCGGCGATTGCTTCGCCGGGTCGTTAGAGCGATGCGCTTGCTAGGTGTTGAGGCTCCGGTCTTCAAAAAGCTGTTCACGGCATCCAAGGACGCCATGAAGGAAAGCTATCCAGAGCTTGAAACCGACTTTGAAAGAATCTCAAGAACCGCCGTCAACGAAGAAGAGGCCTTCCTTCGAACCTTGAACTCGGGACTGTTGGTGCTTGATGAAGAGATCACCAAGGCTAAAGGGTCTAAGGCTAAGAGCCTTACCGGCGACAGCGTGTTTTTGCTTCATGACACCTACGGCTTTCCAGTCGATCTGACTTTTGAAATTGCTCAGGAGGCCGGGTTAGACATCGATCGAGACAAGTTCACCTCTTTGATGAACATACAGCGTCAGCGTGCAAAGGATGACGCCAAGCAGAAGCGCTCCACCAATGCCGACCTCTCGGTCTACGGAGAGTTTCGTTCGCTAGGAACAACCAAGTTCACCGGATACCAAGAGTTAATCTCCAGCGCAAAGGTTGTCGGCCTGATTCGAGACGGTGAAGTTGTAGAGTCCCTGGTCACTGGCGAAAGTGCTGAAGTGATTTTGGATGAGACCAGTTTTTACGCCGAGTCCGGTGGTCAGGACAGTGATTCGGGTCTGATTGTTGCCAACGGCGTTGTTTTGGAAGTTTTGGATGTTCAAAAACCAGTGAAGGGCCTGGTTAGCCACTCCGTTGTTGTTAAACAAGGCGCAGTAGGTATCGGGGATAAAGTTACCACCGAAGTATCACCCGACTGGCGACTCGGTGCCGCGCAGGCCCACTCGGCAACTCACGTTGTGCACGCAGCCCTTCGTCAGGTTCTTGGACCGCAGGCTCTCCAGTCCGGTTCCTATAACAAGCCGGGCTACATGCGTCTTGATTTTTCTTGGAGTGAGGCACTAGCGCAAGCTACGAAGACTGAAATTGAAGAGGTTACGAACCTAGCCATTAGGGCGGATCTTGCAGTGAGCGCTCAGTTTATGACCGTGCAGGAAGCAAAGGACTTCGGTGCCGTTGCACTTTTCGGTGAGACTTACGACGAGAGCGTTCGAGTTGTTCAAATCGGCGGCCCCTGGTCCAGGGAACTATGCGGTGGAACGCATGTGTCTAGAAGCTCCCAGGTTGGGCTTGTTTCTCTAATCGGTGAGTCCTCGGTTGGTTCTGGTTCCAGAAGACTTGAAGCATACGTGGGCTTCGAGGCGTTTCAATTTTTAGCGGCCGAGAGAGCGTTAGTTTCGGTCCTTACCGAATCGCTTAAGGTTCCTCGCGAGCAGCTAATAGAGAAGGTCACTGCAACAATTGATGAGCTTCGTAGCGCACAAAAGAAACTTGCGTCTCTTGCGATGAACGAGCTAAAAGCTCGAATTCCGCAATTTGTTGAAACTGCAAAGCTGGTTGGCTCCACCAAACTTGTTGCTGAAAGTATTGGGGAAGTGGACTCGGCGGAGCAAGTGCGCGAGCTCACGGTGGCTCTTCGCGAGAAGCTGGAACCAGCAGCCGCCGTGGTGGCGGTAGCGGGGTCTTCCGCCGGCAAGGTTATCTTCTTGGTCGCAACCACCAAAGCAGCTCGCGATTCCGGTATCGGCGCCGGCAAGCTTGTAAAGGAAGCCTCAGAGATATTGGGTGGCGGCGGTGGCGGAAAAGACGACATTGCCCAGGGTGGCGGGCCGGAAGTGGCTTCGTTGGATAAGGCATTCGCTGCCGTCGAAAGATCAATCAGCGGCTAGATGAGAAAAGGCAAGCGATTAGGAATCGATGTTGGTTCGGTTCGTATTGGATTAGCCAGCTGCGATGCCGACGGAATCCTGGCTAGCCCACTTCCTGCCCTGGGAAGATCATCCAGTGATGACGATGTAGCGGTCGACATCAAAAATTTGGCAGAGAAGCTTGAGGTCATTGAAGTGCTAGTTGGGGATCCGATTTCTATGTCGGGAAAAATCACCAGCTCAACATCAGATGCCAGGAAGCTCGCCTTGGAAATCGCAGCTGTCATTACGGTTCCGGTCCGCTTGGTAGATGAGAGACTTACAACCGTGAGTGCTCAAATGAAGTTGCGTCAGTCCGGTAAAGATTCCCGCGAGGCCAAGACCCTTATCGATAGCGCCAGCGCAGTTGAAATACTTGAGCACGCACTCGCGACTGAACGCCTAACCGGTAATGCTCCAGGAGTACTAGTGGGCGATGTTGATGACTAGAAGGTCCGAGCGTCGAAAAAGGCGCCTATTTGTCACAATCTCAGTTTTTGTTTTGAGTTTTGGTCTCATAGGGACCAGTTTTGTCGCATTGAATTATGACGCCATAAGGGATCAGTATCTTAGACTTACTTCACTTGATTTTGAAGGTCCCGGAGCTGGTGAAGTAGTTATTCGAATTGAAGCTGGCGAAGAGGGATTGTCGATTTCGGAGAAGCTTTTAGAGGCCGGCGTTATCAGGGACTTCGACAGTTTTTATCGTTATCTGATTGAGCAAAACGCAGTGTTTTACCCAGGCAGCTTCATGCTCAGGCTCCAGATGAGTAACGCGAGTGCGTTGGAAGTTTTGTCCAATCCAGCCAACGCGATGACCTATCGGGTCACAATTCCAGAAGGCTTCCGAGCGATTCAAATTTTCGAAGAACTTGCCAAGGTCTCCGGAATTCCAGAATCGGAGTTTAGAAAAGCAGCCGAGAACTTGCGGGGTCTTGGCATCCCGGAGGAAGCGCCAACAATTGAGGGGTATCTATTTCCCGCAACCTACAGCTTCGATAAGGAAGCCACGGCCGAGAGCATCATTGAAACGATGGTTGCACGCATGCAACAAGAGTTTTCTGATCTCGGAATTCCTCAGAGGCAATGGCACGAGATATTAACTCTCGCTTCGATCGTTCAACGCGAGGCCAAGCTAGAGGCTGATTTTTACAAGGTCGCTAGGGTATTCACCAACCGGCTTGCTATCGACATGCGCCTTGAAACCGATCCAACCATCACTTACAGCTTCAGCGGTAAGGACATGTCGGAGGTTAGTCGTGAAGAGCAGATTGAACACGGATACAACACGTATCTTTTGCCTGGGCTGCCTCCTGGACCGATTGCCTCACCGGGATCTTTGGCAATCGATGCAACCCTGAATCCGGTCCCGGGGGACTGGCTGTTTTTTGTGACCATCAATCTTGCAAGTGGTGAAACCAAGTTCTCAAGAACTTTGGCTGAACATGAGTCTTGGGTTGTGTTTTTGCGTGCTTGGGAGCGAGAGAATCCGAACTGGTATGACGAGTAAGTTCTGTGTGGTTGGGTCGCCGATTGCCCATTCGCTATCCCCGGTTCTTCACCGCGCCGCATATAAGTATCTGGAGCTCGACTTTTCCTACGAGGCGCAAGAGGTTAGGCAAGGCAAACTGGCCGCTTTTCTCGAAGGCTCCGATTTTCAGGGCTTATCGGTCACCATGCCATTGAAGCCCGAGGCCTTTGGCTTGGCTGTTTCGCAATCCGAGCAAGCCACCCTAACTGGCGCAGTAAATACCCTGACCAGGACTGCGGGCGGTTGGCATGCCTCGAATACAGACATCTACGGCTTAACCCAAGCTCTGAAAACCATTTCACGACCTTCCAGCACGGTAATTCTTGGAGCGGGGGCAACAACCGGCTCCGCCCTCACAGCGCTAGCGGAGCTCTTTCCGGACTCCCAGGTCAAGGTGATGGCAAGAGATGATATGGCTATAAATAGAAGCGTCGAGTTCGGACTCTCGCTTGGTCTCGAAGTCTCGGGTTCAGCGGTGTCGTCCGAAGCAATTATCAATTCAGATCTCGTTTTATCCCTTGTGCCAGCCGGGTCTTTTGTTGATACCTGGTCCGAGGTTTCCAGAGCCCAAGCTGCCAGAAACGGTTGGCTCTTTGACGCTAGCTATAACCCCTGGCCCAGCTTGCCCGCGACTTCTTGGGGGAGTAAGCGAGTAATTTCTGGCCTTGAGATGCTGATTTGGCAAGCTATTGAGCAAGTGGCTCAATTCGCCGCCAGCGTTGGTAAAGACATTGAGCTTGATAGGCCGGCCGTGTATGAAGTTATGAAGCAGGCGCTTTCAAACAATTAGCGCCTGCTTGGTACTTGACTGTGAGAGAATTGAAAACATGTTGCGCTGGCTAACTGCGGGGGAATCCCATGGACCTGAGTTGGTCGCGATTGTCGAAGGGATGCCAGCCGGGGTGTCACTAACAACAGCTGATGTTCAGGCAGCTCTTGCCAGAAGACGTCTAGGCTTTGGCCGCGGTGCCAGGATGAAGTTCGAGCAGGATGAGGTTAGCCTCAGCGGTGGAGTAAGGCACGGTCTAACTCAAGGCGGACCAGTTGCCATAACAATACAAAACACCGAGTGGCCCAAGTGGGAACAGATCATGTCCGCCGACCCTGTCGATGCCTCCGAACTTACCGGTGCCCGCGCTGAAGCACTGACCAGACCGCGTCCCGGACACGCCGATTTCACTGGAATGCAAAAGTATGGCTTTTTGGATGCCAGGCCGGTGCTAGAGCGCGCTAGCGCGAGGGAAACCGCGGCTCGGGTTGCTCTGGGTGAGGTTGCTGCAAAATTCTTATCCGCCCTAGGAATTCAACTGGTGACCCACACCGTCTCGATCGGCCCAGTTGCATACACAGACCATGAACTTCCAACACACAGTGATGTGGCTGCACTGGATGAAGATCCGGTTCGCTGCTTTTCTAGGTCGGTTTCTGAACTAATGGTTCAGGAAATCGACGATGCCCATAAAGCCGGTGACACCTTGGGTGGAGTGGTGGAGACACTGGCTTATGGACTGCCGCCGGGTCTTGGGTCTTACGTGCAATGGGATCGTCGCCTAGATTCGCAGCTAGCGGCTGCCCTGATGGGTATCCAAGCAATCAAGGGTGTTGAGGTTGGCGACGGATTTGAAACCACTCGCAGACGCGGTTCGGTCGCACACGATGAAATCGAGCGCGATGCTAATGGGCTGGTTAGAAGATCCACCGGCCGTGCCGGTGGTATCGAGGGTGGAATGTCTACCGGTGAAGTGCTTAGAGTTCGTACCGGCATGAAACCAATTTCGACGGTGCCAAAGGCACTGGCTACCATTGACGTTGCAAGCGGTGAGGCCTCTAAGGCCCACCACCAAAGATCGGATGTTTGCGCCGTGCCAGCTGCGGGGATTGTTGCCGAAGCTATGGTTGCTCTTGTATTGGCGAATGCGGTTCTGGAGAAGTTTGGCGGGGACTCAGTTGCGGAAACTAAGCGTAACCTTGACTCTTTCTTGAAGAGTGTTCCTGAAGTTCTAAAGTCCTTCGATAGCTAATGGCGGAATCGGTGGTACTGGTTGGCCCCATGGGTGTTGGAAAAACTACGATCGGTAAAAAACTAGCCAAGCAGCTTGATCGCGTGTTCATTGATACCGATAAGGAAATTGTCAAAGAGCACGGGTCAATCAGCAAAATCTTTGACAAGTTTGGCGAACAGCATTTCCGGGAGCTCGAATCCACCCATCTTGCTATGGCACTGAGCTCCGGTGGGGTTGTTGCAACCGGGGGAGGCGTAGTGACCCAGCCCGCCAACCGGAAAGTGTTAAAGGATAGCTTCGTGATTTACCTTTCTTCGAACGGCCGTCACATGGCCTCCAGGCTTTTAACAGGAAGGCGGCCGCTGCTGAAAAACGGCATGGCTGATTGGAAGAGAATCTACGAAGAGCGTAAGCCGTACTACCTTGAGGTTTCAAACTTTGAAGTGGAAACCAGTAGCAAGCCACTGGCCGTAATCGTGGCAGAGATTGTTGAGTTGGTGAACGCCCGTGGCTGAGATCACAAGAATTACCGTCGGGGCTGAAAAACCTTACCCGGTTGTCATAGGCAGAAACCTCCTGGAGGATGTTCCTCAATTCATTCAGGGCGCGAAGAAAGTTCTTGTCGTGCATCCAGTTGGACTTGCCGTATCCGCCGAACAACTCAGAGATTTTTTGATCACCCAGGGCTTTGAGGTGCTCCTTGCCGGTGTTCCTGACAATGAGGAAGCCAAGCGGATTGAGGTAGCCGCATTTTGCTGGGGGGTTTTGGGCAAGGCAGAGTTTTCCCGAACTGACATGGTCATTGGCTTTGGCGGTGGCACCATAACCGACCTTGCGGGCTTCGTCGCAGCAACTTGGCTAAGGGGCGTTGGAATCGTCCAGATTCCAACCACTTTGCTCGCGATGGTGGACGCAGCCGTTGGTGGCAAGACAGGGGTAAACACCAGCGAAGGCAAAAACCTAGTGGGCGTATTCCATTCACCCTCGGCAGTTGTGATTGATTTGGAGACTTTAGCCACCCTTCCTAAAAATGAGGTTTTGGCCGGTTTTGCCGAGGTCGTGAAGTGTGGGTTCATAAGTGATCCTGAAATACTTACAATCATTGAGTCAGATTTCGAGAAGGCGGTTGATCCGAGTACCGATGAGTTTGTTGAGCTTGTTCGTCGAAGCGTTCAGGTGAAAGCAGATGTTGTGGCTTCGGACTTTAGGGAATCTGGTCTTCGGGAAATTCTTAACTACGGGCACACCCTTGGGCACGCCATTGAGCTTGCAGAGCGCTACAAGTGGCGACACGGGGCAGCAATATCAATCGGGATGATTTTTGTGGCGGAGCTGGCCCACCTAAATGGACGGCTCTCGATTGAGGCGGTCCAAAGACACAGGGAGCTATTCACCAAGCTTGGCCTTCCAACAAACTACCCGGCCGAGAAATGGCCTCAGTTGCTTGCCAACATGCAGATTGACAAGAAATCCAGGGGTGGGAACCTAAGATTCGTGGTCTTGGATGATATTGGGAAACCGACCATCATGCACGCCCCGACTGAAGAGATCTTGTTCGCTGCTTATCAGGAGATAGCGAAGTAGGCTGACCATTATGAAATCTGTACTTGTTCTAAACGGACCAAACCTCGGCCAATTGGGCTCAAGGGAGCCCGAAATTTATGGCGAGATGAACCTCACTGCACTAACACAAATGCTCGAGACTCTGGCAGAGCAGTTATCTATCTCCGTCTCGGTTCAGCAGTCGGACTCCGAGTCTGTCTTGATGTCTGCAATTCACGATGCCACAGCTAAGGGCATTGATGTGGTGCTGAACCCTGCAGCTTTTACTCATTACTCATACGCGTTAGCTGATGCATGTAAGGCCCATACCGCAAGCGGCGCCAAGCTAATAGAAGTACACATTTCAAATCCGCACGCGCGTGAGGAGTTTCGTCACAAAAGCGTGATTTCTCACGCGGCAACTGGCGTTATTGCAGGGTTTGGATTCAATTCTTATCTGCTAGCTCTTCGTCAGCTTGCCGGCTAAGCGGCTAGAATCAAGTAAACCCAATCCACCAAGTAAGAAATTAGAGTAGTCACGACCTATGGCAACCTCAAACGACCTAAAAAACGGACTTGTACTAAACATCGACGGCCAGTTATGGACCGTGATTGAATTCCAACACGTCAAGCCTGGCAAGGGCCCGGCCTTTGTTCGCAGCAAGCTAAAGAATGTTCTGAGCGGAAAGGTTGTTGAGCGCACTTTCAACGCTGGCGTAAAAGTGGATACGGCGAACGTCGATAAGCGCGAGATGAACTACCTATACAGGGACGGCTCAGGGTACGTGTTCATGGACAACCAGAATTACGAACAAATGACTTTGAGTGAAGAAGTGGTGGGAGACGGTAAGAACTACCTTCTCGAGAACCAGGCTGCGGTGGTGGCCGTATATGAGGGCAACCCGATCTATGTCGAGCTGCCGGCTAACGTCGTTCTCGAAATCACCTACACCGAGCCTGGCCTACAGGGAGACCGTTCCAGCGGTGGTACCAAACCAGCTACCGTCGAAACAGGGCTGCAGATACAGGTGCCTCTGTTCATTGAGCAAAACGTCAAGGTTCGAGTTGACACCAGAACCGGCGAGTATCTCGGCCGAGTGACCGATTAGCAATTGAGCTCTAGAACTAAATCCAGAAAGATGGCTCTCGATGCCATCTTCGCCGCCGACATGCGTAAGCAGAATCCAGTTACGCTTCTTGAAACTACAGCAGAAGGGCAAGTAGACCGACAGAACCAGCAGGAGATTGTCGGTTACGCCAAGCAGATCGTAGTTGGGATTACTGAGCTCCATTCCGACATTGATGAGCGAATAGCTTCTTTTTCTCATAAGTGGTCGATTGACCGCATGCCGGCCGTCGATAGAGCGGTCTTGCGGGTTGCGGTTTGGGAAATCCTGTTCAACGAGGAAGTGCCTGATCAGGTGGCCATTTCGGAGGCGGTCAATTTGGCTAAGGAATACTCGACTGAGGAGTCCGGGGTTTTTGTGAATGGTCTTCTTTCTGCGATTTCAAACACAAAGGCTGCAAAATAGCCCTAAGGTGCTATTCTCTTTTTAGCAACATCCTTTAATGACCGTCCAGTGAGGCGGAGAAGGAGGTAGGCGTTTTGCCAAAACGCACTGTCTTGAGCGCCGATGATCTTTCTCGGGCAATTACTCGTATTTCTCATGAGATTCTTGAATTAAATCACGGTCCTGAAAATCTCGTTCTTCTTGGCATCCCGACTAGGGGAGTCTTTCTAGCCGAGCGCATAGCCTCGATTATCAAGGAACACTCTGGTCACGAGATTATTGTCGGGTCTTTAGATGTAACTATGTATCGCGATGATCTGTCGCAGCAACCGACTCGTGGACCGGGAGTCACCTCTATCCCGACTAGCGGAGTCACTGGTGCAACGGTTGTTTTGGTTGATGATGTTCTGTATAGCGGGCGCACGGTCCGAGCAGCACTCGATGCCCTAAACGATCACGGAAGACCACATTCGGTTCGACTCGCAGTACTGGTTGATCGCGGTCATAGGGAGCTACCGATACGAGCGGATTTTGTTGGGAAAAACCTCCCGACATCCTCTGTCGAGCACATCTCCGTGAAGCTGGCAGAATCCGATGGAGTGGACGAGGTCGTGATCGAATCGTGAAACATCTACTCTCGGCTTCGGAATTTAGTCATGACCAGGCGGTCGCCATGCTCGATCTTGCCGAGGACATGGCGGAGGTGAACGACCGTGAGGTTAAGAAGCTTCCAACCCTCAGAGGAAAAACCGTGGTGAATCTCTTCTTCGAGGATTCAACCAGAACCCGTATATCTTTTGAGCTGGCCGCAAAGCGACTCTCCGCCGATGTCATTAACTTCGCTGCGAAGGGCTCATCGGTTTCCAAGGGGGAATCGCTAAAAGACACCGCGCAGACTCTTGAAGCTATGGGGGCCGATGCAATAGTCCTTAGGCATGGTTCCAGCGGGTCAGCATTTCGACTTGCACACACTGACTGGGTCGAATCCTCAATCATTAACGCGGGTGATGGCTCCCACGAGCACCCAACTCAGGCGTTGTTGGACGCAATGACGATTAGGCAAAGCCTCTTGGATGACGTAAGGGGCAAGGACCTCGCCGGAATCAGAGTGCTGATTGTCGGTGATATTTCACACTCTCGTGTGGCTCGCTCGAATTTGATTTTGCTGGAAACACTCGGTGCAGAGGTTCATGTCTGTGGACCGGCTACTTTGGCCCCCAGCGCTTTAGTTGCTGGGAATAGAGTTCACTATCTTTTGGATACCGCAATTGAGACTGTAGAGCCAAATGTGGTGATGATGCTCAGGGTCCAGCAGGAAAGAATGTCTGCGTCATTTTTCCCATCGGAGCGGGAGTATGCGAGGGTTTGGGGTCTAAACAAATCAAGACTTTCAGCGCTTGGTCCAAAGACAATCATTATGCACCCGGGACCAATGAACCGAGGTCTCGAGATCGATGCAGCAAGTGCGGACAGCAAAACTTCGAGAGTTCTGGATCAAGTCAAAAACGGTGTGTCAGTTCGCATGGCCGTGCTTTACTCACTTCTGTCGGGGGATAAGACAAATGACTAAAAACTATGTTCTGAAAAGCGCTCTGGATACCCAGGGCAAGCCGGTAGAAGTTGTTATTGAGGACGGGCTAATTTCCAATTCAGTAACAAACGGTCTGGAGCACGAGGTTATCGACTGCAGCGGCCTTGTCGTTTTACCAGGCTTTGTTGACCTGCACACACATCTGCGCGAACCGGGATTCGAGCAGTCAGAAACTGTTGCCTCAGGTTCTCGCTCGGCCGCAGCAGGAGGATTCACAGCGATTCACGCAATGGCAAACACTTTCCCGGTTGCCGACACCGCAGGAGTCGTCGAGCAGGTTGCAAGGCTCGGGCAAGATGCTGGGCTTGTGTTTGTTCAACCAATAGGTGCTGTCACAGTTGGCTTAAAGGGTGAGCAGTTGGCTGAGCTAGGGGCTATGGCTCAGTCCAAGGCAAAGGTGAGGATTTTCAGCGATGACGGAAACTGCGTTCACGATCCAGCTCTAATGCGACGCGCGCTCGAGTACGTCAAGGCGTTCGGTGGCGTAATTGCTCAGCACGCCCAAGAACCACGACTTACCGTGAACTCACAAATGAACGAGGGAGAACTCTCGGCCAAACTAGGACTCGCCGGATGGCCTGGGGTTGCCGAAGAGGCAATCATCGCGCGGGACTTAATGCTCACCGAACTAACCCAGTCAAGGCTGCACGTGTGCCACGTTTCTACCGCTGGTTCAGTTGAGTTGATTCGTCAGGCAAAGCTTCGAGGCGTCCAGGTGACCGCAGAAGTCACTCCTCACCACCTTTGGCTTACCGAGGATCTGGCAGGCAGCTATGACCCACTTTTCAAGGTCAACCCACCACTTCGAAGAAAGACCGACGTTGAGGCTCTTCGGTCCGGCCTAATCGACGGCACCATCGATGTCATTGCAACCGACCATGCCCCACACCCCAAGGAATCAAAGGACACCGATTGGGCGAGCGCCGCTTTCGGGATGGTTGGCCTCGAGGCCGCATACACAATTTCGCAACTGGTCCTGATTGATTCAGGGAAGTCGAACTTTGACAGACTCGCGGAGGTACTTTCGAAAACTCCCGCTTCCATAAGTGGCCTCTTGGATCAGGGCAACTATCTTGAGGTTGGAAAACCGGCGAACTTGACTGTGGTGGACCCTAACTTTGAATTCACTGCCTCTGCAAAGACCAACAGTATGAGTGAGAACAACCCCTATCAAGGCCAGAAGTTCAAAGGGTCAATTGTGCATACGATTTATGGCGGAGAATTTAGTTTTAGAGACAAGACTGTAGTAGAAAAGGAATCCCGCTAATGGAGACATATCAGGTTGGGCTAATCGCACTCATTGTTTTTGCGTTTATAGGATTTCTCGTTTACCAGTCCTGGACTAGAAAGATGCGCAAGCATGACGAGGTAATTGAGGCTCCGCAATCGCTGGAATTTTCAACGGTTGGCGAGGTTTCTCAGTATGTGGCTACTGTCTTCGCCGGACGTCCTTTGGATCGTGTACTGGGTCACGGACTTGCCCATCGCGGCAATGCGACCGTGCTGGTTTCTCCCGATGGAGTGGCAATTTACAGGAGAGGTGAAAATAGCTTTCTGATTCCGGCGAAAGATGTGATCGGCATCTCGCAGGAAAGCACGGTTATAGATAGAGCGGTAGAAACCGATGGACTGATAGCCATAGCCTGGAACCTCGGAGGAACCGAACTTCAGACCTACCTGCGATTCGTTGGGGCCTCTGAACGCACTTCAGCTCTTTCCAAGCTGAAAGATTTGGTGGTTTGAATTATGTCAAAAGCAAAACTTATTCTTGAAGACGGCAAGGTATTTGAAGGTACAGCCTATGGCGCAGAAGGTCAGACTCTCGGCGAGATAGTTTTTGCCACCGGCATGACCGGCTACCAGGAAACCCTGACCGACCCTTCCTACGCTGGTCAGATTGTTGTTCAGACCGCACCCCACATCGGTATCACCGGTGTTAACACCAGAGATCAAGAGTCCAATCGAATTTGGGTCTCTGGGTACGTAGTTCGGGAACCGTCCCGGATGGTCTCTAACTATCGTGCGGAAAGATCTCTAGACGATGAGCTGGAGGAGAATTTTGTTGTCGGTATTAGCGGTATAGACACCCGTGCATTAACGCGTCACATTCGCTCCCTCGGTGCAATGCGAGCCGGTATTTTTTCAGGACCAAGAGGAGAGCAGTCTTTAGACCGGCTGATTGAGATTGTCCGCGAGGCGCCAGAGATGAAGGGGCAATCACTGAGCTCCACCGTAACGACCCCAGATTCATACGAAGTTCCGCACATGGGACAGTTTGTCGGCCGAGTTGCAATCTTGGATCTTGGCATAAAGCGCTCGACTATTGACCACATGATTAACAGGGGTTTGGTTGTGACGGTCCTTCCTGCCTCGGCAAGTATCGATACCGTCTTGGCTGCAAAACCCGACGCTGTGTTCTTCTCAAACGGGCCAGGGGACCCCAGCGCTTCGGCTGCTCAAGTTGTGCTATTGAAGGAGATTCTGGAACGCCGAATTCCATTTTTTGGTATCTGCTTTGGAAATCAGCTTTTAGGTAGAGCTCTAGGGTTTGACACCTACAAGCTTCCCTTTGGCCACCGCGGCATCAATCAGCCGATTTTGGATCGCACCACCGGACGAGTGGAAGTGACGGCACACAATCACGGGTTTGCTGTCCGCGTGCCAGGTGGCGAGACCGGCGACTTGGTGAATTCTCCAGCTGGTTTTGGAAAAGTTCGAGTTTCTCACGTAAATCTCAACGATGATTGTGTTGAAGGCTTGGAGTGCGTAGACATTCCTGCATTCTCGGTGCAGTATCACCCCGAAGCCGCCGCCGGCCCACACGATTCGAGTTATTTATTTGATCGCCTGGTTGACATGATTACCTCGCGCGGGGGTTCAAACTAATGCCGCTAAGACCGGACATAAGAAGCGTTTTAGTGATTGGATCTGGCCCAATCGTGATCGGTCAGGCCTGCGAGTTTGACTACTCGGGCACGCAGGCTTGCCGAGTCCTTCGCGAGGAAGGCATACGAGTGATTCTCGTAAATTCAAATCCCGCGACGATTATGACTGATCCGGACTTTGCTGATGCAACTTACGTGGAGCCGATTACCCCACAGGTAATTGAAGCGATTATTGCCAAGGAAAGACCTGACGCAATCTTGCCCACCCTTGGCGGTCAGACAGCACTCAACGCTGCGCTAAGACTTCATGAGCTTGGAGTACTGGAAAAGTACAACGTGGAACTAATCGGTGCAAACATCGCCGCAATCAATGCTGCTGAGGATCGACAGTCATTTAAACAACTCGTTCTTGATGCCGGAGCCGACGTTGCCAAATCGGTAATCGCCAAGAACATGGCCGAGATTCTTGCCGGCGCAAAACAGCTTGGTTACCCGCTTGTAGTTAGACCATCATTCACGATGGGCGGCCTTGGCTCGGGTTTTGCCCACAACGAGGACGAGTTGATACGCATCGCTGGGGCCGGGCTTCAGGCCAGCCCTACAACCGAGGTGTTGCTTGAAGAATCAATAACTGGGTGGAAAGAGTATGAGCTCGAGCTCATGCGGGACCGGAACGACAATGCTGTTGTAGTTTGTTCGATTGAGAACGTTGACCCGGTTGGAGTTCACACCGGCGATTCAATAACCGTCGCTCCAGCACTTACCCTGACAGACCGTGAGTATCAAAACCTCCGTGATATTTCAATTCAGATTGTACGCGACGTAGGAGTTGATACCGGTGGCTGCAACATTCAGTTTGCTGTTGACCCAGTGTCCGGTCGTGTAATCGTGATTGAGATGAACCCTCGAGTAAGTCGTTCTTCTGCCCTGGCATCCAAGGCCACCGGCTTTCCGATTGCAAAGATTGCGGCCAAGCTGGCAGTTGGCTATACCCTGGATGAAATTCCCAACGACATCACCAAGGTGACGCCGGCTAGTTTTGAGCCAACGCTTGACTACATTGTGGTCAAAGTTCCGAGATTCGCTTTTGAAAAGTTTCCAGCAGCAGATCCAACTCTGACAACGACAATGAAGTCGGTTGGCGAAGCTATGGCAATTGGAAGGACCTTCTCACAGGCTCTTCAAAAGGCTCTTCGTTCTCTTGAGAAGAGAGGATCCTCTTTCCATTGGAACCACACCGTCACCCCCGTTGAGGATCTCTTGGAGTCAATAAAGCGTCCAACTGACGGCAGAATTGTTGACATCCAGCAGGCCCTCTATAAGGGTGCAACCAGTGCGCAGGTATTTGAAGCCACTAAAATCGACCCATGGTTCCTGGATCAAATTGTCCTGATAAACGAAATTGCCAAGCAAATTAGGGAAGCTCTAGATCTAACGCCGGAGCTAATCAAGCTCGGAAAAATGCACGGTTTTAGTGACCACCAAATTGCTGAGCTAAGAAGACTCTCCGAGGCGGATGTTAGAAACCTGAGGTACAAGCTTGGAATGCGACCGGTTTACAAAACGGTCGACACCTGTGCTGGTGAGTTCCCAGCTTTGACTCCGTATCACTATTCAACTTACGAGCAGGAAACCGAAGTGGTCGCCTCGCCTCGTAAAAAAGTCATCATCTTGGGGTCGGGACCGAACCGCATCGGTCAGGGAGTCGAGTTTGACTACTCCTGCGTACACGCATCCTTTGCGCTTTCAGACGCCGGGTTTGAAACCATCATGATCAACTGCAATCCCGAGACAGTTTCTACCGACTACGACACCTCTGACCGTCTTTATTTTGAACCGCTCACTCTTGAGGACGTTCTTGAGGTTATCCACGCCGAGGCAGCATCAGGAGAGATTGTTGGGGTGGTTGTTCAGCTAGGCGGACAGACAGCACTCGGTTTAGCCCAGGGCCTAAAACAAGCTGGGGTTCCAATCCTTGGAACCTCTCCGGATGCAATTGACCTCGCCGAAGAACGCGGTTCCTTCTCTCGAATCCTTGACAAAGCCGGTCTGTTAGCGCCCGCCAACGGCACTGCTACGACCTTATCTGAGGCAAAACTTATCGCCGAGAGGATTGGATACCCAGTTTTGGTGCGGCCTTCATACGTTCTTGGTGGACGTGGAATGGAAATTGTCTACGAGCCAGAGGGTATGGATGACTACTTCAGGCGCATTGAGGACCAGGCGATTGTGGGCGCTGATCACCCCCTTCTAGTTGATCGATTCCTAGATGATGCAATTGAGATTGACGTTGATGCTCTCTATGACGGTATCGAGCTTTACGTAGGTGGAGTCATGGAGCACATCGAAGAAGCGGGAATTCACTCGGGAGACTCAAGTTGCACGCTTCCACCAATCACTTTGAGCGAGGCACAGATTTCTCGAGTTCGCGAGGCCACTGAAAAGATTGCAAAGGGAGTAGGAGTCAGGGGTTTGTTGAACGTTCAGTTCGCTCTGGCTGCCGATGTGCTTTATGTGCTTGAGGCTAACCCGAGAGCTTCTCGAACGGTGCCGTTTGTGTCCAAAGCACTCGGCATAACCCTTGCTAAGGCAGCCTCGCTTGTAATGGTCGGAAAATCAATTGCTGAGCTGAAGAGTGAAGGGCACCTTCCTTTGCTCGACGGAACGTTCATTCCACCTAATTCACCGATCTCAGTGAAAGAAGCGGTTCTTCCTTTCAAGCGCTTTGCTACTCCGGACGGTAGGTATGTCGACTCGCTGCTCGGTCCGGAAATGCGTTCTACCGGAGAAGTAATGGGCATAGACGTAGATTTCCCCAAAGCTTTTGCCAAGTCACAAGCTGCCGCCGGCAGCTCACTCCCAACCAGCGGCCGCATATTTATTTCTGTAGCAGACCGCGACAAGCCCCAGATGCTTCTTGCGGTTCGCCGTCTTGACCAGCTCGGCTACGAAATCCTCGCAACTGCTGGTACCGCTCAAATTCTTCAGCGACACGGAATTAGAGCCAAAGCGGTCCGCAAGCACAGCGAGGGCTCGTCTGAAACCGAGGGCCCAACCATTGTTGAACTCATTACCGCGGGGGAGGTTGACGTTGTGGTGAACACCCCAACCGGATCGGCAGCCAGGAAGGATGGCTACGAAATCAGAGCTGCCACCACAGCAGCGGACAAACCAATCTTTACGACTCTCGCTCAGCTGAGCAGTGCGATCGGCTCTTTTGAGGCCGTCATAGCCGGGCCATTTGATGTCAGATCGCTTCAAGAGCACGCGGCCGATCGCAAGGCGGCTCTCGGTGTCTAGTTTTGGCCTGAGACTAAGTGAGGCTTTTTCCAAAAATGGGCAGCTTTGTGTAGGCATTGACCCCAGCTCCGAACAGCTTTTGAGTTGGGGGCTCCCCGATAGCGCCAAGGGCGCGAAGGAATTTGCTCTGCAGATTATCGAGGCTTGTGTAAATCAGGTGGGAATTGTTAAGCCGCAGGTTGCTTTTTTTGAGCAGTTTGGTGCGGCTGGACTGCTAGTTCTGTCCGAGATTCTGGAGCGGGCTAGCGGCGCAGGGCTTCTAGTCATAGCGGATGCAAAGCGCGGTGACATTGGATCTTCGATGGCCGGCTACACCAGAGCATGGCTCACGTCCGAGGCTGCTTTCCAGGCGGACGCACTGACTGTCAGCCCGTTCCTTGGTCTTGAGAGCCTGCGCCCTGCAGTCGAAACGGCAATCGATAGTGGTAAGGGTGTGTTTTTGCTCTCGGCAACATCGAATCCTGAGGCGGCTATCATCCAGCAGGCAGCAACCGCCGGAGGTTCAATCGCGTCGGAAGTGGCGTCATTTGCTGCGTCGTTCAATGCAGCTGGGCTTGGTTCCGTTGGTGTCGTGGTGGGGGCAACTCTTACGCTTAGCGATTTTGACTTGAGTGCAGATTCGTTTCCAAGCACACCCATTTTGATGCCGGGGTTCGGGGCTCAGGGAGTAAATCTCGCTGAAACAAGAACCCTTTTTGGAAATCTGACTGAAAACCTTATTTGCAGTGTGTCCCGATCAGTTGCTGGCCAATCAAGCTCTGGACTAATGGAGCGAGTCGCTTCAGCTAAGCAACAACTCATCCAGGGAGTGCAGCAATGATTGCCGCGGGCCAGCTCATGGTTATCTCTGGACCCTCAGCCGTTGGCAAGGGCACCTTGGCCAAATTCATAATCGAAAACTACGAGGGTTTCCATCTTTCAGTGTCGGCCACCACAAGAAGCCCGCGAGAGGGCGAGATTGACGGAGTTTCCTATTTCTTCGTGACGGAAAAGGAATTTGACGTCAGGGTCGCGGAGGGTCAGATGCTGGAGTGGGCCACCGTTCACGGAAAGCATCGCTACGGCACGCCGAGGGCCTCAGTTGAGGAGTTTCTGACGCAGGGAAGAAACGTTTTGCTTGAGATTGACATCCAGGGGGCGTTTCAAGTTAGGGAGTCCTTTCCGGAGGCGATTTTGGTCTTTGTGGAGCCCCCGAGCTTTGAGGAGCTCAGGAATCGTCTTGATAAAAGGGGAACCGAGTCCGAAAAGGATAAGGAGATTCGGCTTGAAACCGCCCGGGTTGAGCTTGATTCCGCGAAGCTGTTTGATTTCGTTGTGATCAACGATGAGGTGGCCAGATGTGCCCAAGAGGTCGTAGACTTGTCTAAATCCACCTAATCTCAGGGAAGTCATTATGTCTGAAAAACTCGAAGGAATTGTTTCGCCCTCAATTGACAAGTTGATGGATCGCGTTGACTCCAAGTACGAACTGGTTATGTTTGCCGCAAAGCGCGCACGCCAGATCAATGACTACTACTCGGCTCTGCACGAGGGCAGTCTGTTCAGCAATGTTGGTCCGCTAGTAGATGTGACAATCGACGAAAAGCCTCTAACCATTGCACTGCACGAAGTTGACCAGGGTCTTCTGGCAAAGCGTCACCTAGACTAAACGGCTTCAAGAAGTGGCCAATTTAGTCGTCGGTGTGACCGGTGGCATAGCGGCATATAAAAGTGCACCGCTGATTCGACTTTTCTCCGAAGCTGGCCACAGCGTTCAAGTAGTCGCTACCGAAAACGCCTTTAATTTCATCGGCAGGGCAACACTCGAAGCCTTGTCTAAAAACCCAGTTTCAATCGTTGACCCCGACTTGTTTACCGACGTCGATCAGGTAAAGCACATTGCCATAGCAAAAAGCGCAGATCTAATTGTTGTGGCGCCTGCAACAGCGTCCTTCATCGCCAAGGTGGCTGCCGGTATAGCCGATGATCTACTAACCACTACAGTGCTTGCAGCTACTGCTCCGGTTGTTTTAGCCCCTGCAATGCATACGGAAATGTGGCAGGCCGCTTCCACAGTTCAAAACATCAGAACACTTGAGGCCAGAAACTTTTCAATTGTTTCGCCCGGCATAGGTCGACTCACGGGCGAGGACACTGGAATTGGCAGACTGGCCGAGCCCGAGGAAATTTTCGACGCTGCACTTAGCCGCCTAAACGGTCCTCTTACCGGATTCAAGGTTTGTGTGACCGCTGGCGGAACAAGAGAGCCGATTGACGCGGTTCGTTTTATTGGAAACTACTCTTCCGGTAAGCAGGGTATTGCCTTTGCAAAAGCGGCCAAACATCTAGGCGCTGAGGTAACTGTGATAGCGGCGAATATTGAACAAGAGAGCCTGTTGGGTTTTGACGTGGTGCACGTGAGGACAACATCCGAGCTTCGGGATGCTCTGATGGAGCAAGTGCAGAACCTAGACATATTGGTCATGGCCGCAGCGGTAGCAGATTTTTCAAGCCAACACCCATCCTCCGATAAGATCAAGCGCTCCGAAATCGGAGAGACACTATCGCTTACTCTCACTGCAAATCCGGACCTCCTGAAGGAGTTTGTCGAGGCGAATAGGAAAAATCCAAACCGGGTATTTACCGTCGGTTTTGCTGCAGAAGCCGGAGGAAATCTGGAAGGCCTCGGTAAAGCAAAGCTTGAGTCGAAGGGGTGCGATTTCATAGTTGCCAACGATGTTTCGAATGGTGCGGTTTTTGGAAGTACCAACAACAGTGTGCTGCTCATTTCTCGCGAATCCACTAGTGCCCATCAGGGAAGCAAGGCAAGTGTAGCCTCCGCCGTGATGGGTGTAGTAGCTAGTAAAGTAAGTAAACTATGAGCGCATTGAGGCAATTCACATCCGAATCCGTCACCGAGGGGCATCCAGACAAAATCTGCGATCAGATATCGGATGCAATTCTTGATGCAATGCTCGCCGAAGATACCAACGCTCGTGTTGCGGTTGAAACCATGGTTACAACGGGACTTGTTCACGTTGCAGGCGAAGTATCCACTTCTGGTTACGTCGAGATTCCGACCATAATCCGGGAGACTGTTTTGGGTATCGGCTACAACTCATCCAAAATCGGTTTCGATGGTGAAAGCTGTGGGGTTTCAATCTCGATTGGTCAGCAATCTCCAGATATCGCTCAAGGTGTTGACTCGGGACTCGAAGCTCGTGACCTTGGCTCCACCGATAAGTTTGAATCGCAGGGCGCCGGAGATCAAGGCATCATG
>NZ_JBASXC010000072.1:0-3476 GCF_049276775.1 Rhodoluna sp. | reverse complement strand
ATTGTATACGAGCAATTGGGCAATTACAAAGAGGCGTTAAGGCGGGTTAAAATTGCTAAAAACATAAGAGTCGCATTAAAAAACTGGGCACAAATTGGAGGCTCCAACATCGACATCGCGAATGTTTATGAGAAATTACAACAATTAGATAGCGCTATATTTTACAACAAACAAAGTGTCTTCAATTATAAAAAAATTCAAAACAAAGGCGGTTTATTGGCTGCATATGAAAATTTAGCACGTCTTTATGAAAACCAACATCTTTTTAAAACCGCCCTAAATTATCGAAAAAGAGAAGATTCTTTGCGTGGTATAATAATGAATTCAAAAACATTAAAAAAACAAGCATATTTGCTGGCAGAAATTGAGTACGAAAAAGAAATAAGTGATTTAAATATAGAAAAAATAAATTTGCAACAAACTTCATTTAATAGATTGCTTATTGGTATTTTAATTTTTTTGGTGTTGATGTGGGCTATAGTGACCATGATATTTATTCGTAAAAAGAATATAAAATCCAAAGAAATAAATAAAGTACTTGCTGCAAGTAATCGTGAAAAAGAAATATTGCTTAAAGAGGTGCATCACCGAGTTAAAAACAATCTACAACTAGTATCTAGTTTATTGAGTTTACAGTCAAAAACAATAAACAATAAAAAAATAAAACAAATTTTATTAGAAAGTACAGACAGAATCAAATCCATGTCTTTAGTACACCAGCGACTGTATGAAAGAGAGGCCTTTACAGAAGTTGAATTTCAAACATACAGCTCGCAAATAGCAGAAAACCTGATTGCCTCATACAATAGTAGTGCCAATACCTGTTTCGAAATAAATACAGATGAAAACATAGGTATCGATTTTGCTATTACTTTGGGTTTGATATTAAACGAAATAATTACAAACACATTAAAGCATAACCCTGATCAAAAAAAGTTAAAAATTGAACTATCTTTTGTGAAGAAAAAAAACACGTATGAATTAAAGGTATCAGATAATGGAAAAGGCTTTAATATTGCTACTGTGCAGAAAAAAAACACCTTAGGAATGCGATTAATTTCAATTTTAACCAACCAACTAGAAGGAGAGTTACAAATAACTTCTAAAAAAGACAAGGGAGTTACTTATACTATCACAATTCCAATGAGCTAATACCACATAAAAAATTGTTATTATGAAAAACATATTAATCGTAGAAGATGAATTGCTTATAGCAGAGGACATTAAAACAACCGTAGAAGAACTTGGGCATAATGTAATCGCTATAGCTGTAAGAGCGGATAAGGCTATTGAAATACTCAACTCCCAAAAAGTAGATTTAATTTTGCTCGACATAACTATCAAAGGAGGTCTAAACGGTATTGATTTAGCAGAAATAGTTAACCAACAGTTTAAAACCCCATTTATTTACCTCACTTCACATGCTGATCCTAAAACAGTAACCGAAGCTATAAAGACAGCTCCTCAAGGATATGTGGTAAAGCCCTACAGCAATTCCGACTTATACACTTCAATAGCTTTAGCTTTCGAAAACGAAAAGGAGGAAGCAATTACTTTTTTGGACAATAGAGATATGGATCACATTTTTTTAAAAATTGAAGGAACGTATCAAAAATTCTTTCATAAAGACATTCTGTATTTTAGAGCTGCAGGAAATTATATAGAAGTGCATCAGAAATATAAAAAATATTTGGTGCGTCAAACATTTAAAAAATTAGGTGAGTTAATTCCCGCATCCGTTTTTGTACAAACACATAAGTCTTACATTTTAAACAGAGAAAAAATTAGTTCTTTTAATACCAAATTCGTTTATATTGACCAACAAGAGTTTTTGTTAGGAAGAACTTTTACAAAGTCGTTTATTGATAGTTTTACTCGGGGGTAAAGTGATGTTTGTCACAAAAAAATGTAGTTGGTCACAAATATTTTTCTAGTTCTTATTTCATAGCTAAATTTACTTAATAATTTTTTATAAAAACTGTTTTTTTGTAAATCTAACCTTTAGAACTCATGAAAAAAATTACCAACCTATTCACAATATTATGTTTCACATTTCTTAATCAAACACATGCCCAATTTGCATCGTATTCGTTTGACACCGATGCAAGTGACGCTATCAACGGTTATCATCCGAATTCTTATGGTGATGTTGACTATATTATGGATGGTAATCACTCAGTTATAGAGTTAGAAGGGGATGAGTTTTTGAATTTTCCCTCTGAGATGAGTAATAACATTAATTCAGAAGAGGAATTTATGTACAACATTCGTTTTAAAATTGTGGATAATTATACAACAAACCCCTATAATGGTGAAACCGTAGATGAAGGAAGAAGAGTTTTGGTTACTAATAAATATGATAGTCGACCAGCTTTAGGTTTTGATTTGCATTATGGTTATTGGGGAAGTTACCAATTGATGGCTACTTATGGTGATAATAAAAGTGAAGGCCAACTAGATTGGATAACTCCATTAGAAATAGATGTTTGGTATGATGTGACCGTGAAAATGTTTTTTAACGTAACAAAACCCTATGTACAATATACAATAAACGGTAACGTTAGTATATCCTTTTTTAGTGATGAACATGTTGATCTAGAAACGTTTAAAAGTTCACTTGATAGTCAATCAATATGGGTGGGGACTGATAAATATAATACGATGTCTAAGGGGGAATCAGGTGTGTATGCCAAAGTAAATATTGATAAGCTCTCATTTTATGATGCAGTACCCCCAGGAGACCCTACTATTATTAACACGGTATTGACTTCTTTTACAAACCATATGAATGGTACTACTTTATTAAGTAATACCGAGAAAGAGGTCTTATATAGTGACTTTGTAGACAACTGGGACAAAGGTAGTTACGCGCCAAATAAAGAGATTATTACAAGTTATTTAGCTACTTATAACTCACAGAATGGCGCTATTTTTGATTCTGAATATAAGATTAAGGTAAGTGATATGTTTATAGAACAACGCATACAATATACTCTGCAACAGTGGATCATTGACAATTTATACACCACTTCCAATACCTCAAATATGGTTGGCGTTACTTTTTCAGACCATGTTGTTTTTCCGGGCGCAGTTGATAGTAATGCACCAAGAGTGAACGACGCCAGTTTTAATGTCGATGGCTTTTACAAAACAGATCCTGGTTTTACGCTCAATGATCAAGCTAGTGTGATACGCCCCACAGGATATTACGCAGCACCAGGTGAGTTGGTAACGCTTACTCTTCCGAGTAATACTGTCAATCAAGGAGTAAAGATAAGAGTTGGGGCCCATTTAGGGGATTTAGAAGTGACTTGGTCTGAATTTAGTCGTTTTCCTAGAATCTACACAACTTACGATGTGACTTCTACTTCTTTAGTAGTTGCCAATCCTTTTGGTGGAGCCATTTATATCATATTGCCTGATGGTTCTGACTTCGGTAAGATGACTTGTCAAGTTAGTGGCGCGGTAAAATCACC
>NZ_JBASXC010000071.1:0-31332 GCF_049276775.1 Rhodoluna sp. | reverse complement strand
TTGACTACCTAGCGGAGCAGTTGTTCCCAGTCACCGTCCACGCCGGTGAGGCGGACGGCATCGAGTCAATCAAAGATGCAATTGTCTCGGGTAGAGCGTTGCGCCTGGGTCACGGAGTTCGGATCATCGAGGACGTCATGTTCTCGCGCACCGAGGGAGACACCGACCTGGTGGTCCTTGGCGAAGTGGCCGAGTGGGTTCACGATCGTCAAATCGCCTTAGAGCTTTCGCCATCTTCGAATCTGCAGACCGGGGCCATCTCGATGCTGGGCGACCAGTTCTCTGATCACCCATTTGACATCTTGTATGACCTCGGCTTCAAAGTCACGGTCAATACCGATAACCGCTTGATGTCCAACACCTCCCTTACCCGTGAAATTGAACTTCTGATGACAACTTTTGGATACGGCCTTGCCGACATCGAGCAATTCCAGCTAAACGCAGCAGAGGCTAGCTTCCAGGCACTCGAAGATCGCGAAGAGCTAATCGACATGATCAGCGACGGCTTCGCCAAAGCCTAATGAGCACACTCTCCGATTCTTTTGGTGAAGGTGCGATCCTCATCAAGGAATCGGTATTTGACCGGAATCAGGCAATCACTATTGCCGGTGATCTATTGGTCGCAAGCCAAAGAGTCAAGCCAGAGTACGTCGACTCAATGCTTGAGGCGATAGATAAATTTGGTCCATATATAGTTATTGCCCCCGGTATTGCTCTGGCTCACGGCAAACCAAGCGAAGCCGTTGTGGCCACTGGACTTAGTCTTTTGATTATTCGTGAACCAGTCGAGTTCAAGCATTCGCAAAATGACCCAGTGCAGTTGGTATTTGGTCTCGCTGCAACCGACCACGACTCGCATATAGAGGTGATGGCTAACCTCGCTGAGTTTTTGTCAGATTCCAAACATGTTAATTCCTTGCTAACTTGTTCCAACATTGGGCAAATCCGAGCCTTGATTGCCTAAGTTGTTGGCACAATAGCCAAGTGAAGATTATTGCTGTTTGTGGAATGGGTATTGGCACCTCGGTGCTCCTAAAAATCAACGCCGAGAAAGTACTGAAGATGCTTGATATAGAGGCAACTGTCGAAGCGGCGGATATGTCAACAGCGAGGAAGGCATCTTTCGATGCCCAAATTATTCTCACCACCCCAGAGCTTGTCGAGTCACTTCGTGGAGTAAACGCAGAGATTATTTCGATCGACCACTTCTTTGACCTAGAGGAGCTAAGCACCAAGCTGTCTAAGGCACTTCTCTAAGAATCTATAGACTCTAGCCATGGTGCTTCCAAACCCCGGTCAGACCGACAGAACAGCAATCAACCGGTTGAAAAAGCGCACGGTTGAAGACCGTGACGAGATGTATGAAATCTTGGACTCCACAATTTTGTGTCACGTCGGGTATGTCGAGAACGGACAACCATTTGTTCTTCCCTACGCCTTCGCCAGAGACGGCGACCGCATTTTGATTCACGGATCCTCCGGAGCCAGGTTCATGAGAGAACTAGCCAAGGGCATCCCAACCTGTGTGACCGTCACCAAGCTCGATGGCATGGTCGTGGCAAGAACAACATTTGACTCAAGCATGAACTACCGAAGCGTTGTGATTCTCGGTGCGGCCGAAGAAATAAATGGACCTGAGAAAAATGCACTTTTGGAAAAGGTAAGCAATGGATTACTACCTGGAAGAGTCAGCGAAGTTCGAACCTCAACAGCAAAAGAACTTGCCGCAACAACACTGCTCTCACTTTCTTTGGACGAAGCTTCAGTCAAGGTCAGAACCGGAATGCCGGAAGACGGCGAGGGTTCTGGAACTGGAGTTTGGTCAGGAGTTATTCCTGTGCACCTGGTTGCCGATGAGCCAATTCCTGGCGATGAAGAATCGGCTGGGCTAGAGGTTCCACAAAGTGTTATCGCTTATGTAAAAAACCCGAAGGCTTAGTCCAGTACCTTCGCCATCGCTTCACGAAGTTCCTCAAGCAAAGCCTGCGAGTTTTCTCGAGTGTCGCCAATCGCCTGAAGGTAGCACTTGAGTTTTGGTTCGGTTCCGGAGGGTCGAACAATCACCCTTCGGCCATCCGCCAAATCAAATTGAATGGCGTCGGTTCCGGGATACTCTCCCCATCCATTGGCAAAGTCAGTAAATGCAACGCCCTGCCCGGCAAGTTCAGTCAGGGGAGTAGCGCGCAGCCTGGTCATCAGGTTTTCAATAATCGAAAGATCTTTCACTCGGAAAGAAATTTGTCCGGTTGCAAAATAACCGTAACGCTCCGCAAGGTTTTCTAACTGATCACCGATGGTGTATCCCTGGGTGGCCAAAGTAGTGGCGATATCTGCAACAACCAGTGCTGCCGATAAACCATCCTTGTCTTTTACCCGCTTGGAATCTACGCAGTAGCCGAGGGCTTCTTCGTAGCCAAAGATAAGGTCAGGCACTCGACCGACCCATTTGAAGCCGGTGAGGGTTTGGCTAAAGCCAAGACCGTAGTGCTCGGCGACTTTTCCAATTGCCGAAGATGAAACTATCGAGCAGGCCAGTGAACCCGTTCGGCCCTCACGCTTGGCTCGGCCAGCTAATTCCTCAGCCAGAAGAAGTCCCAGTTCATCTCCGGTTAGCTGGACATAGCCACCCTTGGAATCGCGGTACGCAACGCAAAGTCTGTCGGCATCTGGATCGTTTGCCATTACAAGGTCAGCACTGGAAGCTTTGGCTGTCTCCATCGATAGATCCATGGCGCCCGGTTCCTCGGGGTTTGGGAAGGCAACGGTCGGGAAAGATCCATCCGGTGCCTGCTGGGCCTTTACTTGAATCAGCGGATCCATTCCCGAAATATCAAAAATCTTCTCAATGAACTCCGAGCCAACGCCATGCATGGCTGAGTAAACAATCTTTATTGGCTTTCGGTCGGAGTGTCGATTTAACAGACCGCTGACTCCCTGGAGGTAGTCCACCGAGATTTGCTTGGGAACTGCTGAGTAGTCGTTCAATCTTGCAAGATCGGAAACCAATTCCTGATTGGCAAACTTGTCTATTTCCGCGGCAATCAGAGCATCCATCGGGGGAATAATTTGAGACCCGGTGTGATCAAAAACTTTGTACCCGTTATCAGCCGGCGGGTTGTGGGAGGCAGTGACCATAACTCCCGCTGAGCAACCGAGCTCGCGAACAGCGAAGGCAACCATCGGAGTGGCAACCAGTGAATCGAAAAGGTAGGCCCGAACTCCAAGACCGGTGAGAATCTCTGCGGAGTCTTTTGCAAAAACGTGGGAGTTTTTTCTGGCGTCGAATCCAATCACGCAACTTGGGTCATCAAAGTTTGCCTTCAGGTATCTGGCTATTCCAATCGCCGCTTGAGCCACCAGAACCCGGTTCATTCGGTTAGGTCCGGCCCCGAGTTCACCTCGAAGGCCGGCAGTTCCAAAACCCAGGCGTGATCCAAATCGATCCGCGAGACCTTCCTGGTTTCCTTCAGAAATTAGTGCCTCAAGCTCAGCTCGGGTTTCTGGATCTGGGTCTTGCGCTTGCCAGCTCTTGGCTTGAGCAATTAGCTTTGCTAGTTCGGTCATAGCTTCTCGATTATTGAGGCCAAAAGGGCACTAATTCTTGGTTCAGCCTCCCGGCCCGCTTCCAAAACTTCAGCGTGGGAAAGGGGAGTCTTTTGAACCCCGGCTGCCAGATTTGTCATTAGAGAAAAACCTAGGATCTCCATTCCCGCTTCGCGGGCGGCGATGGCCTCGAGGGCGGTCGACATTCCGACCAGGTGGCCGCCCATGTGCTTCACCATCTGAACCTCGGCCGGAGTTTCATAATGGGGTCCGCGGAACTGGGCATAGATGCCCTCATCTAATGAACTATCAACACCTTTAGCGATCTCGCGAAGACGCTTGGAATAAAGGTCCGTTAGGTCAATAAAGGTCGCACCCTCGAGTGGACTATCGGCGGTTAGGTTGATGTGGTCGCTGATCAAAACCGGGGTTCCCGGCTTCCAAGTTTCCTTTATGCCACCGCAACCGTTTGTGAGGATCATGATCTTGGCTCCGGTTGCAGCAGCGGTTCTTACTCCGTGCACCACGCGGCGAACCCCGTGGCCTTCGTAGTAGTGGGTCCTTGCACCCAGCACCAGAGCGTGCTTGCCGCTTGGAAGCTTTATCGAACGAATGGTTGCAACGTGACCTTCAACAACCGGTGCCGAGAAACCGATGATGTCCTTGGCAGGAACTGTTGCAACGGTCTCACCAATTAGATCAGCCGCTTTAGCCCAGCCGGATCCCAACGTCAGGGCAATATCGTGATGAGCAACTCCGGTTGCCTCGTGAATCTGGTGGGCAGCCTGTTTGGCTACTTCAAACGGGTTATTGGCCATTATTTCCAAGGGGTTAGTCATGGATGTGAGTCTAGCTCCAAGCAAGGTGATAGATATAGGGCACAATTAGCCCGTGAACCCTAACAACTCAACCCACCACATCGTAATTATCGGAGGAGGACCAGGCGGATATGAGGCAGCTTTAGCTGGCCGCAAGCTTGGAGCCCAGGTCACACTAATTGAGCGCCAGGGCATCGGTGGATCGGCTGTTCTAACAGATGTTGTTCCGTCCAAAACCTTGATAGCAACTGCAACAGCCGCAGAAGCCATTCGCACCGCATCGTCGTTGGGAATCAATGTCGCAATCCAAGAAGGCGCAGCCCTGGTGGATCTGAAATCGGTAAATCAACGGCTAATGGATCTTGCCGGGGCTCAGTCTAAGGAGATGATGCAGAAACTCTCCGACGCCGGAGTTAGGATCATCAACGGCATTGGCAAACTAGATGGCAACCACGCAGTAATTGCCGAGGCCCCAGGACAAAAACCCGAGCGGCTAGAAGCCAAAACAATCGTTCTGGCGGTAGGAGCCAGACCCAGAACTCTTCCCTCCTCGGAGCCCGACGGCGAAAGAATTCTCACCTGGACCCAGCTTTATAACTTGACCGAATTACCCGAGCACATGATTGTGGTCGGCTCCGGTGTCACCGGTGCAGAATTTGCATCCGCTTACCTGAGTCTTGGAAGCAAGGTAACGCTGGTTTCCAGTCGGGATTTTGTTCTACCCGGGGAAGATTTGGACGCAGCTGTTTTGATCGAGGAGGTCTTTCGCAGCCGAGGTATGAACATCTTGAAAAAGACCCGTGCCGACAAGGTCGAAAAAACCCCAGACGGCGTCAAGGTCACCTTGCAAGACGGAACAGTTGTTGAGGGCTCGCATTGCCTGATGGCGGTTGGCTCCATCCCAAATACAGAAAACCTAGGACTTGCAGAAGCCGGAGTGCTAACAAAAGAATCTGGTCACGTCATCGCGAACCGAGTGGCCAGAACCTCAAGGGCGAACGTCTACGCGGTTGGCGACTGCACCGATTTCTATCCGCTGGCATCGGTGGCTTCGATGCAAGGTCGCACCGCGGTGTTTCACACCATGGGAGACATTGCTACCCCTACCCAAAAGCGCAACATTGCATCCAACGTGTTCACATCCCCCGAGATCGCCTCGGTTGGATGGTCAGAATCTGATCTCAAGGAAGGTCTTACCCAGGGGCACATCCAGAAGATTCTTCTCGCAACTAACCCAAGGGCCAAGATGCAGGGAATCAAGGAGGGCTTCATAAAGCTCTTTGCCAGGACCGGCTCCGGAACAGTTCTCGGTGGAGTTGTGGTTGGACCGAGCGCCTCGGAACTCATTTATCCAATCGCCATAGCTGTTGAAAATCGGCTAACGGTTGATGAACTCGCTCGCACCTACACGGTGTATCCATCGCTTACCGGAACAATTACCGATGCGGCCAGGAGCCTTTACACGCCAAACATGGATTAAATCTTGGGACTATTTCTCAAACTCCACTAGAACCGTTCCAGAGGCGATTGTTTCGCCGACTGAAACCCTAATGGCCGAAATCACGCCATCTCTGGACGAGGTGATGGACTGCTCCATCTTCATGGCCTCAAGAACCAGCACCTGATCACCTTCAATAACCTTGTCGCCAACGCTTACCGCCAACTTCACAACCGTTGCCTGCATCGGCGCCTTTATTGAAGTTGCCGTTGCTCCCGCCGAGGCGTGGTGGGCGGAAATTTTTCTTTTCGGCGCGCGCCCGGCGGTTTGAGATCCGGTTCCCGAGTGTAGGAAGCGGGCGGGAATGCTAACCTCCACGCGCTTTCCCTCAACTTCAACCACAACGGTATTTCTGGTCACCGGGTCAACATCTAGTTGGTCTGCTGTACCACCCCAGGGCTCCAGGGTGTTTTTCCACTCGGTCTCAATCCAGCGGGTATAGACGCCAAATTTTCCATCGCTTGCAGCAAAGGCGGGATCGTTAACAATCTTTCGGTGGAATGGAATCACGGTTGGAAGACCCAGAACTTCCATTTCGGCTAGCGCTCTTCGGGATCTCTCGAGCGCCTCGGTCCGGTCTTTGCCCGATACGATCAGCTTCGCAATCATCGAGTCAAAGTTTCCGGAGATTACATCGCCGGACTCCACTCCGCTATCTACCCTTACCCCCGGGCCACTCGGAGCCTTGAAAACGTGAACCGAACCTGGAGAGGGCATGAAGTTTCTACCTGGGTCTTCACCGTTAATTCGAAATTCGAAACTGTGCCCGGAAACTTTCGGGTCTGGGTAATCAAGTACGCCGCCCTCGGCGATTCGGAACTGTTCCCTGACCAGGTCAAGACCGGTGACTTCTTCTGAGACCGGGTGCTCAACCTGCAACCTGGTGTTCACCTCAAGAAATGAAATGGTGCCGTCTTGGGCAACTAGAAACTCGCAAGTTCCGGCACCCAGGTAACCAACTTCCTTCAAGATGGCTTTCGAGGATTCGTAAAGTTTCTTATTTTGATCCTCGGTCAAAAAAGGAGCTGGAGCTTCCTCAACGAGTTTCTGGTGTCTTCGCTGCAAAGAGCAGTCGCGTGTGGAGACCACCACCACATTTCCCTTTGAGTCGGCTAGGCACTGGGTCTCAACGTGGCGAGGTTTCTCTAGGTATTTTTCAACGAAGCATTCGCCACGGCCAAAGGCCGCAATGGCCTCACGGGTGGCTGATTCAAAAAGTTCTTCAACTTCTGATTCTTGGTAGGCGACCTTGATGCCGCGGCCGCCGCCGCCGTAAGCTGCCTTAATTGCAACCGGAAGTCCGTGCTTCTTAACAAAGTCCAAAACTTCTTTAGCATCGGCCACCGGATTTAAGGTTCCGGGTGCCAGCGGGGCGCCAACTTTTTCAGCAACGTGGCGGGCCGAAACTTTATCGCCCAATCTCTCGATGGCTTCAGGCGATGGACCGATCCAGGTAAGTCCCGCAGCTATTACCGCTCTGGCAAAGTCGGCATTCTCGGCGAGAAATCCATAGCCCGGATGAACGCAGTCGCAGCCGCTTCGCTTAGCGATGGACATGAGTTTTTCAATCACCAGATAGGTCTCGGCCGAGGTTATGCCGTTTAGGGCGTAGGCCTCATCGGCCACCTTGACGTGCAGGCTGTCTCGATCTTGGTCGGCGTAGACCGCTACCGATAATCTCCCGGAGTCTTTGGCGGCCCTTGCGATGCGAACGGCGATCTCACCGCGGTTTGCGATGAGGACTTTCCGGAGCGGTCCTGCCATAAGACAAAAGCCTATTGGGAGAAACAGGGGCCACCTTGGCAGTTAGCTACAAAATAAAAGCTAATTGGACTGTGATTAGCGCCAAAAACTCGGGTAATGGACCCCAAAGCCAGCTGCCAGCTCACGAAGCACCTTTAGGGACAGCCCGACCACGGTGTGTGAATCACCCTCGATTCGATCGATAAATGCTCCCCCCAAGCCATCGATTGTGAAGGCACCGGCGACTTTCAACGGCTCACCCGTTGCGACGTAGTCGCGAATTTCTTGGTCCGAGAGCTTTGAGAAAAACACCTTTGTTGAGCTGACCATTGAGGCTCCAACCGGATTGTTTGGGAAGCGGTTATCAACCAGATAGTGCCCGCTGTGTAGGACACCTTGATTACCGCTCAGGTTTTGCCACCTCTTTATTGCAATCTCAGGCTCGTGGGGTTTTCCAAGGATTTCTCCCTGTAACTCAAGAGCCGAGTCGCCGCCTAAAACCAGTGCCCCGTGAGTGGAGCTATTGGAAAGCACCGATTCGGCCTTTGCTTTTGCGAGCAAACTAACCAGCTGTTCGGCTTTCAGGTCAGGGTTTTCTTGTTTTGCGGCTTGAGTGAGCGCTTCCTCGTCAGCGTCTGGAAGCACAATCTCGGGATCTATCCCCGAGGAGCGCAATAGAGCGAGTCTTGCGGGGGAAGAAGAAGCCAATACTAATCGGGTCACCTGCCAAGACTACTTTGTAGCTGTGGAACACTTGTGAAATGACAAAAACTGAAAACTGGCTAAATTCCGAAATTGAACTGGACATCGAGAAGGTGGCCCACGGCGGAATCTTCGTTGCCAGGCACCAGGGCCGGGTGGTTTTTGTTTCCCACACCGCTACCGGTGAAAAAGTCCGAGCCAAAGTTTTTGAAGATAAGGGCGGCTCATTTTGTCGAGCCGAGACCATCGAAGTTCTCGATCCTTCCGGATCGCGCGTTCCACATATCTGGAAAGAAGCCGACAGGTTAGGAGCCGGAGGCGCGGAGTTTGGACACCTGAAACTCGAGTACCAACGAAAGTTAAAAACCGAGGTGCTCACCGAGTCACTCTCCCGGATGGGCGGTATCGAGCGCGAGGTTCTAGTTATGCCAGTGCCAGGAGATGAGCTTATAAACGGCCTCGGGTATAGAACCAGAATTCAACTGCACGTTTCGAGCGAAGGTGTAGCCGGCCCATACCGGGAAAGAACCCACGAGGTGGTTCCGGTGAAGTCTTTACCTCTAGCCAACACTGAAATTAACGAATTGGGTATTCATCTAAAGAATTGGCAGGACGTTAAGCGCATCGAAATTTCCACCGCCTCAACCGGAGGGGTTCAGTGGTTTATCGACAAAAAAGTTAAGGGCGATAAAAAGCTGGTCGAGCGTGCAATGGGTAGATCTTTCCGCATTTCCAGCGGAGGATTCTGGCAAGTGCACCGCGGTGCCGCTGAACTGTTAGCCCAAGAGGTAGTTCAGATGTCGGAAGGGCTAGACCCGGCCGCAAACAACCTTGATCTCTACGGGGGAGTCGGACTATTTTCTGGAGCGCTCGCAACCAAGTATGGAAAAGCTCTGAACATCACAACCGTGGAATCCTCCAAGGTAGCAACTGCCGATGCCACAGCAAACCTTGTGGATCTTGGCAAGCACCGAGCGGTGTCTGCACCCGTCGAAGGATTCTTAAAGGCCCAAATCAAGCAGAGTCTTGAGCTCACCGGTGCCACTGTGGTTTTAGATCCACCCCGCGCCGGCGCCGGCAAATCCGTAATCGATCAGCTCTTGTTTTTGCGTCCAGCCAAAATCATTTACGTTGCCTGTGACCCGGTGTCGCTTTCTAGAGACCTAAAGTTTCTGATTGCGGGTGGCTACCAGCTTGAGCAAATGAAGGCTTTTGATCTATTTCCGCACACCCACCACTTTGAAACTATTGCGAGCTTGGTGTTGTAATTTCCTCACATTGGCGAGTGAAAAAAGGATGGGGAAATTAAGAGGCCCGGGTTATTTTCAATCCCGGGCCTTCCCCCAAGCTAACTTGAGGCACCCTCCCCTGTAGGGTCCAGCCAGCCAGCTTGCTAAAAAGATTAGCGGGAGTTGGTGGTTCTGGGGTTATTTATTTTCTTAGAGGCCCTGTTTGTAGGTAGATCCCCACTGGCCGTTTCCAGTGACTAGCCCGGTTCTTAGGATCTGCTCGTTCTTGGCCCAGGTTGAGCGCTGTGGCAGAGCTGCACTTGACTGCTGCTTGCTCACTTCTTGCAGCACAGCAATAACCGCAGCCAACTCCTTGGCTGTTGGGCTTCCCGAAACCACCTGAACTGATTCGGTAAATTCTTTTTCGTCTGGGGTGTTCATTAGAGCGGTATGTTCCCGTGCTTTTTAGGAGGGTTGTTGGCACGCTTGGTGCGAAGGGCACGGAGGGCCTTGATCACAGAAACTCTTGTGAGGGCTGGCTCGATGATGCCATCTAGCTCACCGCGCTCAGCGGCCAGGAACGGGGAGGCAACGTTGTAGGTGTATTCGGCAGCCAGCTGGGCTCTAACCTCGGCAATGTTTTTACCAGCGGCCTCAGCTTCCTTGATTTTGTCGCGGAACAATATGTTCACAGCCCCCTGACCACCCATCACCGCAATCTCGGCGCTTGGCCAGGCAAGGTTGATGTCTGCTCCAAGCTGCTTGGAACCCATGACGATATAAGCCCCTCCGTAGGCCTTTCTTGTGATGACGGTCACAAGTGGCACGGTGGCCTCGGCATATGCGTAGAGAAGCTTCGCTCCCCTTCTAATGACTCCGGCCCATTCCTGATCGGTGCCCGGCAGATAACCCGGAACATCCACCAGGGTAAGAATCGGAATCGAAAATGCATCGCAGAACCTCACAAAGCGAGCCGCTTTTTCACCGGCATCAATGTTTAGTGTGCCAGCCATCTGTGATGGCTGGTTGGCAATCACTCCAACGCTTCGGCCATCGATTCTGGCAAAGCCAATCAAAATGTTGGGGGCGAAAAGCGGCTGCACCTCTAGAAAGTGCCCATCGTCAACCAGATGCTCAATAACGGTATGCATGTCGTAGGGCTGGTTTGGTGAATCTGGAATCAGTGTGTTTAGTTTTCGGTCTGCCTCGGTGACTTCAAGTTCCGAGCTTGAGTCGTAGACCACCGATTCCGAGAGATTGTTCTCAGGCAAGAACCCAAGCAGGGTCCTCGCATAGTCCAGAGCATCTTCCTCGTCGCTTGCCAGATAGTGGGCGACCCCAGAGGTCTGGTTATGAGCCAGGGCTCCACCCAGTTCTTCCATTCCGACGTCTTCGCCTGTGACGGTCTTGATTACGTCTGGACCGGTGACAAACATGTTTGAGGTTTTATCAACCATGATTACAAAATCCGTTAGGGCCGGAGAGTAAACAGCCCCACCAGCGGCAGGCCCCATGATTATGGAGATTTGAGGTATTACCCCAGAGGCCATTGTGTTGCGTCTAAAGATTTCGCCGTATTTTCCAAGCGCAACTACACCTTCTTGGATACGGGCACCTCCGGAGTCCAAGATTCCAACCAGGGGGACACCGGTAGAAATTGCAAGATCCATAATCTTGATGATCTTGTTTCCAGCTGCCTCACCGAGCGAGCCTCCAAAGATAGTGAAGTCCTGGGAGAACAGAGCTATCTGTCTACCGTGAATGGTTCCAAAGCCCGTGACAACCGAGTCACCGTAGGGACGGTTAGCTTCAAGGCCGAAGGCGGTCGAGCGGTGACGAACGAACTCGTCGATTTCAACGAAGGATCCTGGATCCAGAAGTAGCTCGATGCGCTCGCGGGCTGTCTTCTTACCCTTGGCATGCTGCTTCTTGATCGCAGCGTCGCCACTTGCATGAACTGCCTGGTGGTAGCGGTCCCGAAGGTCCTCGATCTTGCCGGCCGTGGTTGAAAGGTCGGTTTCGGGCTTTTCAGTCAAGATCTCTCCATTTATTCATTGGCGCCATCGGACCAACTTTAGCGAACGCCTACCCCGATGCTATTGCAGGTTGTTACACAGCATTCGGGGATTTTGCTAAGAAAACCTACAAAATACCCTTGGCTTAGGCTTGAGTCATGGAATACCTCTTATCTAGGCAGGCGGCCAACGGTTTCGACTATCTAGAGCAAACTGGCTCCACCAACCGGGATTTGCTTGAGCGTGCTGGCTCCTGCGAGCAGTTTCACGTTCTGGCGACAAATTTTCAATCGGCTGGCCGAGGTCGCATGGATCGGCGCTGGGAAGCCGGACCTGGCTCTTCTGTAATGGCTTCTATATTGCTTCGACCAAGGTTTTTGAAACCTGAGGGCATTGGTTGGCTCTCGCTGCTAGCCGCGCTCGCAATCAATCAAGCGGTGGCAAGCTTTGGGCTTTCGCCAAAGGTCAAGTGGCCAAACGACGTCCTTGTTGTGGGCAAAAAAATCAGTGGCATTTTGGCCGAGGCCTCGACGGATCTTTCGACCGTGGTGCTCGGATTTGGCATCAACGTCTCTCAAGGTGAATCAGATCTTCCCGTTGAAACCGCTACCTCTTTATCTCTTGCGACGGGCAGGGAAGTAGATCGCGATGAGCTGTTGGCTAAAGTAATTCAAAACATCATCTTTCTCTACAACCAACTAGCTGTAGCCGAGGGTGATGCCGAGGCAAGCGGTTTAAGGCAGGCACTTCTTCGAGCCTCTGCGACAGTGGGTCAGCAGGTCGCGGTTGAGTTTCCAGACAACACCAAATTGTTTGGCCTCGCAAAGGATATCGACCCAGGTGGACGGTTGGTTGTCGAAACATCCAGCGAGACACTCAGCGTTTCGGCAGGCGATGTGCTTCATCTTCGAAGTACTTAGCGGGAGGATAAACAGGTGAGAAATTCCTCTGAGATTTCAGTTCTTCGGCTAAAGCCAAAAGCCAGCAGGCTTTTGCTTCCAACTATTTCACTAGCACTAGTGAGCTTTGCACTGGCATTTGTTGCTGATCAGTTCTCACGGGCAGATTACGAAATTGCCTTGATCGCGGGAGCCGGAGTTGTCATATTGTTTTGGGCTTTTCCGATGCTCAGTTATTTGGGCGGCTATCTTAGGCTCACCGACCAGAGGATCATCTATCGCTCGGGTTTCTTGGGATTAAGGAAAGAGCAGCTGCCGCTAGCCGAGTTATCTTCGCTGGAAATACAAAAATCTGGTGGGCTAGGCGGCCAGGAAATCTCAATCCTGTCAGTCGATGGCAGTGAGTTAGTTATTCGCGGATATGCTAAAGCTAAGTACTTGGCCGCCGAAATAGAGGCACTTGCCAAGGCAACCGTCTAAGAAAAGGTCATTTCGTTGGTGAATCGGGTTGGGGTAATAGGCGGCGGACAGCTCGCCCGAATGCTGACCGTTCCAGCCATCAACTTAGGGATTGAGCTCAAGGTTCTATCCGAATCCGAAAACTCTTCCGCATCTTTAGCAACCACCACAGTTGGTGACTACACCGACCTCCAAACAGTTTTAGATTTTGCCGAGGGTGTGGATGTGGTCACGTTCGATCACGAGCACGTTCCGCTTCACATTCTGGAAGCTTTGGAGAGCAAAGGTAAATCGGTCCAGCCCCCTTCGAAGGCCCTCGCCCACGCACAAAACAAATTGGTGATGCGAAAAGCCCTAGAGAAAATCGGAGCCCCGAACCCGAAATGGCGAGCAGTGTCTTCAAAGGAACAACTCGATGAGTTCATCTTAGAGTTTGGGCCCGAGGTAATAGTAAAAACGCCAATCGGTGGCTACGACGGTAAGGGTGTTCGAGTAGTTGCAAGCTCAAGCGAGGTCTCGGATTGGTTAGAACCTAAAAGTCTGTCGGCTCTCGGCGGAGAATTATTGGCCGAAGAAAAAGTTTTGTTCCAAAGAGAGCTTGCCCAACTTTCTGCTAGAAGCCCGAGCGGCGAATTTAGGGCCTGGCCGGTAGTTGAGACCAGACAAAAAAACGGTGTCTGTTCAGAAGTTTTAGCACCGGCTCCAAATGTCTCAAAAGAAGTCCTAGAGCACTCCATTAAAATCGCCGAGCTGATTTCAGACTCGTTGGGAGTCACTGGAAACCTCGCGGTTGAAATGTTTGAAACTAAAGATGGCAGGCTGCTCGTGAACGAGCTGGCTATGCGACCTCACAACTCAGGTCACTTCAGCATCGAGGGATCAACCACCTCACAGTTTGAGCAGCACCTTCGAGCCGTGTTGAATTTACCGCTTGGTGATACCTCTATGGAGCAAATGGCCGTGATGGTAAACCTACTCGGGATATCAAATGACCAGGATTTCGCGGACAACTTCGAGCAAACGATGAAGGCTTTTCCGGAGGCTAAGATTCACGCCTACGGCAAGTCTCCAAGGATTGGGCGGAAGCTCGGCCACATTACGGTTGTGGGAAAGTCTCTGGATTCGGCCCTAGCTACCGCTAATCAGGCCCGCTCGGCTGTTTTGGGACTCCACTAAACCCGATTCCTCAGTAAAATTGGGGCGTATCTTCGATTCAACCCGACGGGAGTCAATAATGGCCAATCCATTGGTCGGCGTTGTCATGGGTTCAGACTCTGACTGGTCCGTCATGTCGGATGCCGCACAGGCCCTAAAGGAATTTGGGATTGAGTACGAGGTCGAGGTTTTATCGGCCCACCGCACCCCCGAAAAAATGATCGAGTGGGGCAAAGCCGCCGCCGGTCGCGGGGTGAAGGTAGTAATTGCCGGCGCCGGAGGCGCCGCCCACCTTCCAGGCATGCTCGCTTCTGTCACAACCCTTCCGGTCATCGGAGTTCCGGTGCCTCTAAGCAAATTAGACGGCATGGATTCCTTACTTTCTATTGTTCAGATGCCGGCCGGCATTCCGGTTGCGACAGTCTCAATTGGCGGGGCAAAAAACGCCGGCATTCTGGCAGCTCGGATTCTCGGAACCTCGGATCAAGCGCTAGAGAACAGATTAGTCGAGTATGGCAAATCACTTTCGGCTTTAGTTGCTGAAAAAAATGCCCAACTCAAAGCAGAAATTTCTAGAGGCGGAAAATGAATTTAGCTGACTATGCGCTCAAGCATGGTCTGAAGCAAGTAGGTGTTCGCCCAAAATTCCTTGAATACATGGGACAGGTTTGGGACAGGCGAGATTTTGCTTTCATGATGTCGCTCTACGCTTCGGAATCTCAGAATGCTAGAACCAGACTTGGTCGCTGGTGGTTGGTTTTACTTCCATCCCTTCAAGCTTTGGCCTACGGCCTGGTTTTTGGATTGATTCTCGGTGACCTGCGTCCGGCCAACTTCATTCCTTTTCTAATTACTGGAGTTTTTCTCTTCTCTTTTTTGTCCGGTTCTTTTTCCGCCGGAGCAAAGTCGATAAATCGAAACATTGGATTGCTCAGAACCCTAAGCTTTCCCAGAATTTTGCTTCCACTTTCAGCAGTGATTCGTGAGTTCATCAACTTTTTACCCCAGCTAGCTCTTTTGCCACTGGTCATGGTGCTGTTTGGACAGGACATCACCTGGGATTGGTTATATCTGATTCCAATTGCCTTTTTGATGTTTTTATTCAGCACTGGACTTGCGATGATTTCAGCTCGACTTACGGTTCAGGTCAAAGACCTTGGAAAGCTCGTACCTTTTATTACCCGTCTGATGTTTTATTCCAGCGGAATTTTCTTTGAAATCGAGAGAATCTTTGCTGGCTACCCCGAGATACTAGCCATTGCCATGCTGAACCCGGTGTATGACTTTATTAGCCTGGCACGCGGGGCACTCGTCAACGGCATGGAGATGACTCCTTTTCTTTGGGTTGTTTCATCGATTTGGTCTCTCGGCATTTTCGTTTTCGGTGTCTTCTACTTCTGGAAAGCAGAGGCTAGATATGGACGGGATTAGATTTACCGAACATAAGCCCGTGGTGGTTGCAGACGACGTGCACGTCATCTATAGAGTCTTTGGAACCGGAAAGAAAGCGCGCAAGTCAAAGGGAAAGATAGCTAAGAAATCTCGCATGCGCGAGGTGCACGCCGTGAAGGGGGTTTCCTTTGTGGTGCATGAAGGCGAGACCATCGGAATCGTCGGATCCAACGGATCAGGCAAGTCCTCTCTAATGCGAGCGATTGCGGGGCTTTATCCGTCGACCAGGGGAGCTGTCTTCGCCTACGGCAAGCCAACCATGCTCGGGGTTGGCGCAGCTCTTCTACCAAACCTGAGCGGTGAGAAAAACATAATTCTTGGCGGTCTGGCAATGGGTTTTGACAAGAAGGAAATCCAAAAGTCGACCAGTTCAATAATTGAGTTCTCGGGGCTAAAAGATTTTATTGATCTCCCGATGCGAACCTATTCGCAGGGTATGTCGGCAAGACTTCGGTTTGCCATCGCGGCTTCAAAAAAGCACGACATCTTGATTATTGACGAAGCTCTCGCAGTGGGAGACCGAAAGTTTAGGCTCAAGGCTGAAGAGAAGATTCGCAAAATGAGAGAAGATGCCGGAACAGTTTTTCTAGTGAGTCACAACATGAAATCAATCCAGGACACCTGTAACAGAGTTCTCTGGATTGAAAAGGGTGAGCTGGTTATGGACGGCGAACCCAAGGAAGTTTGTGCCGCATTCATTGCGACTATGGAAAAGGGCGACGACGAGTAGATGGCGAACTCGTTGCCTTCCGTGACTGTGATCATGCCGGTTAGAAACGAGCAGCATCACCTTCCAAAAGCCGTCGAGAGTGTCCTGGCCCAAGATTACCCGGGACAGCTAGAAATCATTTTGGCAATCGGCCCATCGGTTGATGAGACCCAGTTTGTTGCCAACGAACTTGCAAAAAAATACAGCAACGTCAAACTAATTGAGAACCCCCAGGGGCTAACAACCGTCGGTTTGAATCTTGGAATCTCTATGTCCTTGGGGGAAATCATCATTCGCGTCGACGCTCACAGCGAGCTAACTGAAAACTATATCGTCCGAGGGGTAGAGATCCTTCGTGAAACTGGATCGGTGTTGGTTGGTGGAATCATGAACGCCACGGGTAAGTCCCCGCTTCAAAAGGCGGTGGCCTTTGCCTACGGGTCAAGATTTGGACTTGGCGGCGGGAGGTATCACGTAGGTGGTAAGGCGGGGGAGGCCGAGTCGGCATATCTTGGAATTTTTGATTCTGCGGCGCTAAAAGAAGTTTCGGGCTACGACGAAAAAATAATCCGAGGTGAGGACTGGGATCTAGCCCAAAGGCTAAAGGCCCAAGGTGGCAAGGTTTGGTTTAGTCCAGAGCTCGTTGTGAACTACTGGCCAAGGTCGAACATAAAAGCCTTGGGCTGGCAGTTTTACTCCACCGGAATCTGGCGCGGAGAGCTCACCAGAAGATCTCCAACAAATGCGTCGGTTAGATACTTCATTCCCCCAATTGCCCTCATGGTGATGACTATTCTTTTGCTGCTAGCCGCATTTGGAGCGGTGGATTCAATCTTTTTGATTATTCCGATTGCGCTTTATTTGTTGATGCTGAGCTTTGCCGCCGGAACCGCGAAGCTACTTGGAGTAAGTGATCGACTTATGATTTTTCTCGCCTTGCCTGTCATGCATGCGACGTGGGCAATAGGTTTTTGGGTTGGAATAATTGTAGGCGCAAGAAAAACAGTTGATGCCGGGGATAAGAAGTGAAATATTCACCGAGCAGAATTCTAGGCGCTCTTCGAAGACGAGCTTTTGATTGGTTTCGAGGGGCAGTTTATAGAAGCTTCTCGAAGCGGCCGTTGACAGAAAGTATTTTGTTCGAATCTTTTCAGGGAAAAATTATCGGGGATAACCCGTTTGCGATTTTCACCGAGGTGCAGTCTCGGGACTTGGGTTCGGAGCTTTTCTTCACCGTGAATTCGACAACCCGTGCACCTGATGGAGCTAGGGCTATAAAGCACGGATCAATTGAGTGGCTTCGCTGCCTTGCCACCTCGAAGGTTTTGATAAACAACACAAATTTTCCCGGCTACTTTAGAAAGCGCCCGGGGCAAAAATACATTCAGACATGGCACGGCACTCCACTGAAGCGTCTCGGCCGAGACATCGTCGATGTTGTTCCAACCGGAAGCTACCTCAAGATGATGGACCGCGAGGCATCCTTTTGGGATTACCTTGTTTCGCCAAGTCAATACTGCACCGAAATTTTTCGAGGTACTTTTGGATACTCGGGGAAGATTATCGAAACCGGCTACCCGAGAAACGATATCTTGATTAACCAATCCAGCGATCGGAATCAGATCAGAGCCTCACTTGGAATTATTGATTCCAATCAGCTTGTCGTGCTTTACGCCCCTACCTGGCGAGATTCAAAGAGAACCGCCACTGGAAACTGGAAACCGGTCAATTTCTTGAGCGATGATTTGGGTGATTCAGTGACAGTACTGTTTCGCGGCCACACCAATACTCACCGGGCACACAGTGAGCGGGTCTCCAAATCAGCCGTTGATGTCACCGATTACAAGAACGTTGCTGAGCTTTATTTGGCGGCCGATGTTTTGGTAACCGATTACTCATCTTCAATGTTTGATTTCAGCGTGAGCGGCAAACCGATGATCTTCCTTTGTCCCGATATCGAGGACTACTCCTCAAAGCGAGGTTTTTATTTTGATTTTGAGCAGTTGGCTCCGGGGCCAATTCTTCGAGATGGGTCCAAGCTGGGTGAAGCCTTAGAGAACATTGAGAGTTTGAAGACCGAGTATTCGGAGCGTTATCTGGCTTGGCAACAGAAATTTAATTCTCTGGAAGATGGCCTGAGTTCAAAAAGGGTTGTCGATCAAACGCTGTAGAGCGTTTCACAGCCTATTTTCAGAACATTAAACCTAGACTTTAGAGTGTCTAGGAGTTTTACATGAAGCGCGCCCTTTTATTACTCACAACTTCGGTTGCAGTTGCAACCCTGGCTGGCTGCGCTCTTTTCTATCCAAACATTGGAAGTAACGAAACTCCTAGCGATCCACTTAACCCGACGCCGACCGTATCCGAAACACCGATTGCACCAGTTGAATCTGAGAGCCCGACTCCAGTTGCAAAGGAACTTGCTAAGCCGAGGCTCGTGTTTTACGACATCGTCGATACCAACATCCAAATTGTCGGCGAAGTTATGAACTTTGCCGAAAACGGCGGCGAGTGCATTATTACTTTCTACTCTGACAACACCGCCGTGGTTATGGAACGTGTACCAGCTGAGGCGAATGTTTCTACAACACAGTGCTTTCCATTGACCGTGGGGCTGTCCAGATTACCAAGTGGCCCAGTTGACGTGGTCGTATCTTATGAATCTGCCCGCTACGAAGGTCAGTCCGAAATAACCGAGGTGATTATCCCCTAATGCTTAAAGCCATTGGAAAGTTCTGGTCTGCCGTTTTGGTTATGAGCCTGTCTGTAGTTGGCGTGGTTGCAATCCCTGCTGAACAGGAGCCCGCCGAGGCGCTCAACGGCTCGATGTTCAACCCAGGGCTGATCATCAGCGACAGCGTTTTCTATGACTTTGGAACCATGACCGTAGCTGACATTCAACGTTTTCTGGACGGCAGACTTTCGGCTTGCAGGGCAGCTGCCGATCGGCCGGGTTGTTTGAAGGACTATCGCCTAAGCCACCCGGGTGCGACCGGTTCCCCCGGTAGGTGTGAATCACTTCCTGCAAAGAACAATATCTCGGCTGCTGAACTGATATACGACGTGGCCCGCGCCTGCGGAATCAACCCGAGAGTGATCTTGGTCAAGCTTCAGAAGGAACAGGGGCTTATTACTTCAACCGACCCAAGCCCGAGAGCGTATGACTTTGCTCTTGGAATGGACTGCCCCGATACTCCGAGTGGCTGCAGCGCAGCATCAGCAGGTTTTTTCTGGCAGCTTTACAAAGGTGCCGGACAACTTAACTATTACAGCAACCCGGCGGGGCCTTTCACTTGGCTCAAGGTGGGCTCCACGGTGAGTATTTTGTATCAGGCGGGAAGGCCCGAGTGTGGGCGTCAGCAGTTCGTTTTGCAGAACAAGGCAACCGCTGCGCTTTACTACTACACGCCTTACGTTCCTAACCAGGCTGCTCTGACTAACCTCTACGGTCTTGGTGACCGCTGCAGTGCTTATGGAAACCGTAATTTCTGGCGTTTTTTCTCTGACTGGTTTGGATCACCAATCGGTGGTGGCTTCCTACTCAAAGCAGCTAAGGGAGACACTTTCCTTATCGTTGACGAGGTCAAGTACCGCGTGCCGGACGAAGAGCTGCTTGCCTCTCTGGCACCGCTCGGTCCAATCGGTGAAATTTCTCGTGACTACTTGGATAGCTTCACCACGGTTGGAGATATCACTCCGCTGGTGAAAAACGGCAACAACGACAACTACTTCTTTGTTGATGAGGGCAAGCGTGTCCGCTTCGAAAGCTGTGAACAGGTTGCAAACTTCGGTTTGAACTGTGGCTCTGCGGTCAGCCTAACCGGGCCACAACTCACCGCCCTGGCTCCCGGTGGCGATGTGACAAGCGTCGTAGTAGGCGCCAGCAACGAGAAGTATCTGGTTCAAGCTGGAACCCTACGCGAAATCTTGAACGATGCATCGGCGGCTGAAGCCAGCGTTCCCTTCATCGGAACACCAACAATCAGAAGAGCTGCTGTCAACTACCTTCCGGTTGGCAAGCCAATTGCCTCCAATGGGTCCCTAATTGCAAACCGTGAAACCGGAGAGCTTGGAATTATTGCCCAGGAGAGTTTCTTCCCAATCGATAAGAACACTGCAACAGATGTGAACTTCGGAGTTTGGTTCCAGTCCACGGGATCCACTCTCAGCAGCCAGAGCATCGAGGCTCTCACTCAAGGTTCTGTGATTCAATCGATTGTGGCTGATGCTTCCGGACAGCAGTACCTGATGACGCCAACCGGAAAGCGCCTAATTGAAGACACCGCAACTTGGATTGAATCTCCCTCCGTGCTCCCCGACTCGGTTCTTGCTTTGATTCCAACAGCAACCGAGAAGCTGGTCACCCCTGCGGTAGTTCGGTCAACAACCAACGCCACTTTGTTCCTGGTGAACGACGGCCAGCTAAGGCCAATTGAGAAATCTGACCGCAAGGCAGTAAAGGCTAGTTTGCCGGATCCAACAGTTCACCGAATTTCGCCATCTGCAATCACTCAGATGCAAAAAGGCATCCAGGTAATTCCTCCCGGCGCTCTTGTTAGATTGCCGAACAACAGATTGTTCCTAGTTGATGGTCTAGACCGGGCATACAGAATTCCAAGCACCACGCAGGCGCAGGCTTTAGGTCTTGGAGCATCTCGGAGCGTCACCAAGAAAGCGCTTTCGCCCTATAAGCGCTCTGGAAAACTTGCTGGAGTGAGAGTGACCTGTAATGCCGAGCCTCACATAGTTGTTTCCGGAAAGCTTGTTCGAGTAAGCACCGAAACATTCGCCGAGTATCCAACCAAATCCAGAGCCTTGGACGCAGGTACCTGTGCTGCGCTCAAGGTCAACAACGCAGCCGGTTCAAGATTTATTCAGACCCCCGACAAAAAGTTTTTCCTGGTTGAGGATGGTAAGAAGCGACCAATCAAAAATAAGAAACAGTACAACGCCCTTCGCGATGGCGGACCAAAGTTTGTAGCTGTCGACAACACATTTGCTTCACGCCTAAAAACTGGAGAACCGGTTCAAACCGGAACCGCTGCGGTTCGTGATGAGGTTAGTGCAGCTCCCGTTGTTGCGCCAGCTCCAGTAAGGACCACTCCAACCCCGACTCCAACGCCGACCAGAACTCCTGCGGTAGCCACCACACCAGCTCCCGCTCCGGCTACCTCTTCGGCAACCAGCTACACAATCAAGTCGGGGGATACATTGAGCGGAATTGCCGCACGGTTTGGAACAACCACGAGAAAACTAATGAATCTAAACAACATCACCGATGCGAACCGGATTCGCATCGGACAGGTGCTTAGGCTTCCAGGGGCACCCTCTGAGCCTTCGGAGCCAGAACCCGCACCTGCTCCAAGTGCCCGAACCTACACAATCAAATCGGGCGATTCTTTAAGCGGGATTGCTGCGAGGTTTGGAACAACCACCAGAAAACTCATGAATCTCAACGACATTGCTAACGCAGACCGGATTCGCATCGGCGACGTGCTCAAACTTCCCTAAGCTTGGAAGCATGTCTAAACAGGTAATCATCCTGGCTGCCGGGATGGGAACAAGGCTTGCCCGTCCGCTTCCTAAGCCTCTAACTGAGCTTCGCGATGGCCGCTCCATCATGAAGCAGCAAATGGATAATTTAGCTCTCGCTTTCGGCGACCAGTTCCGAGCCATGATTGTGGTCGGGTACAAGCTCGAGTCAATAATCGAGCGCTTCCCAGAAGCCACCTTTGTTTATAACGAGCTATACGACCAGACCAACACCTCCAAGTCGCTACTGAAGGCGCTTCGCGCCTCCAACGACGGTGGGGCGCTTTGGCTCAACGGAGACGTAGTTTTTGATCCCGAGGTATTGAACCGAGTACTTCCACTCATTGAAGCCGATAGGTCATTTGTTGTTGTGAACACCTCAAAAGTGAGTGAAGAAGAAGTGAAGTACACCCTCTCATCCGATGGCTTCATTCATCAGCTCTCGAAACAGGTCGAAGGCGGACTCGGCGAAGCTGTTGGCATCAATTTCGTTTCGGGCTCTGATAAGAAAGCTCTGATTGAACGACTCGCCGAGGTGGATGATCAGGACTACTTCGAGCGCGGCATTGAGCTGGGTATCGAATCCGATGGCCTATCGTTTGAGGCCGTTGATATCAGTGATCTTTATGCCGTTGAGGTTGATTTTGCCGAGGACCTCGAGCGAGCCAACCAGCACTTCAAGAACTAGGAATTAGCGTGCTCGTTCGGCTACATGGAGAAGCAAAAAACTACCCCTGGGGATCAACAAACCTGATTCAAGATCACTTTGGTGTTGGAGAACATGGGGCACCGTTAGCGGAAGTTTGGTTTGGCACCCACCCCGCCGGTGAATCTAGAGAAACACAATCAAATAAAAAACTCTCCGAACTCATCGAGGGCAGGCTCTCTTTTCTGGCCAAGTTTCTAGCTGCTGGCTCCCCGCTTTCAATTCAGGTTCACCCCAACTCTGAGCAGGCCAAAGAAGGCTTTGCCAGGGAGCAGGCCCTGGGACTTGATCTTTTCGACCCGAAAAGAAACTATCGGGATGAATCAAATAAGCCCGAGATTCTCATTGCCCTCTCGCCTTTTTCTGCGCTCTGTGGCTTTAGACCAAGGGCAGAACTTGAGGATATCTTTCTAGCGTTTTCCGAGAGCGAAGATCGCTTCGGGGAGCTGACTGCGAAGCTTGCAACCGGCGCACACCTAGAAGAAATCTTCAGCGAATTGCTACTGGATCTTGAGCTGCCCGCAAGATTTGGTGCAACGGTTGGCAAAGCCGATTTGCTCGGCGATGAGTCCTCACTGGTACTTCAAGCAAGAGATCTAGCTCTTGAGCTACTGGATAAGCACCCCGCCGATTCAGGTGCAATGGTCGCTCTGATGCTAAACCGCGTTGAACTTTCTCCCGGAGAGGCAATTTTCTTGCCAGCTGGAAACCTGCACGCCTATCTTTCCGGTCTTGCGCTAGAGGTTATGGGTGCAAGCGATAACGTCATCCGCGGAGGGCTAACCCAAAAGCATATCGACCAGGTTGAGATAAGAAAAATTACCGATTTTTCCGAGCTTCTAGAACCGCTAGTAAGGCCACAAAAACTGGCTGAGGGATTTTTTGAGTATCCAGTAAATGCGGATGAGTTTAAGGTTTACCGGGCTGAGCTAACGGGATCAAACCTTTTGGCAGATCTTGATTTACCGGCCGGAGCAATTGTTGTCTGCACAGCTGGAGAGGTGGCGGTAAGCACGAGCCTCGAAGAGCGCGAGGTGCTACAAAAAGCTGACGTTGTTTACGTTTCTGGAGCTAAGAAATTTAGCTTGAGTGGCAGTGGAACTGCGTTTGTAGTTGTCGGGGCAGCCTAATTCTTTAGGGCGTGCCAGGCACTTTCTACTATCTCGGGAAGACCGTTCTCAGATTTCCACTTCATGACCTGATTGATTCTTGCAACGTCAGCAATCAGCCTCGGGGGATCCCCAGCTCTTCTCGGTGCAATTTCAAATTCAAATTCGGTCCCGGTTGTTTTTTTGATTTGTTCCATAACCTCAAGAACACTTGATCCGATTCCGGTTCCCACGTTGAACACATCGTGCGGCCTTGAGTCCTGGTCCAGATAACTGAGTGCGGCAACGTGCGCCTTGGCTAGGTCCATAACGTGAACGTAGTCACGGATGCAGCTTCCATCTGGAGTTTCATAGTCGTTTCCAAAAACTTTTGGAGTGGTGCCTGCTTCAAGCGCGGCAAAGACAATCGGTATCAGGTTTAGCTTTTGGGTGTCTGCAAGGTCCGGCCAGCCCGCTCCAGCGACATTGAAGTAGCGAAGACTCACTTGCGAAAGACCCCACGCGGTTTGAGCATTTCTTGCCATCCATTCACCGATGAGCTTGGTCTGCCCGTAGGGATTGATCGGCTCGGGCCGCTCACTTTCAGAAACCAAGTCCACATCGGGAACTCCGTAGCTTGCAGCGCTCGAAGAAAAGACCAACTTTTTGACCCCGGTGTTTTTCATCGCCGTGAGCAAATTGGCCTGACCGCCCAGGTTTTTCAAGAAATATTCCTCGGGCTTTTCCACAGACTCCCCGACCTGTTTCAAAGCCGCCAGGTGCACTACCGCGGTGACCTTGTGGGTAATCATTATCTGCTCAAGGACTGCCGTAGTGCCCGGGTCAGACAGCTCTAGATTGGCGGTTGGAAGCCCCAAAACCCTTGAATCTAAGCCTGTTGAGTAGTTATCCACCACCACGACTTCGGCACCTGATTGGCTAATAATCCGAGCAACGTGGGACCCGATATAGCCGGCTCCGCCGGTGACTAGAACACTCATAGGGCAAGGATACTGGCGTATTTACTTGAGTTTGGACCCTCTGGGGCTGTGTAAATCAACTTGACAAGAGGGGAATAACACGGGTGTAATTACACGAGTGCAATTTTTGCCAGTTCTTCGTGGGGGATGGCAACCAAGTGAACGGAAACAGCATCAAATGGAAAATCGCGGACAGGTGCCAGAGAACTGGTTTATCGATCCAATCCTTCTAGGCGTTGCGGGGGCATACTCAGACTTCGAAGAAGATCCACTTGCTTGGCAGGCGGATGCACTTTGTGCACAGACTGACCCAGAAGCCTTCTTCCCAGAAAAGGGCGGCTCAACGCGAGACGCTAAGAGAATTTGTACCGGTTGCGATGTCAAGGCTCAGTGCCTTGAGTACGCACTTGCAAACGACGAGCGTTTTGGAATCTGGGGCGGCCTTTCTGAAAGAGAAAGACGCAAACTTAAAAAACGTGCTTAGTGCATCCAGGTTTTAGGAAAGCACGACCATGACAGTGAAAGTATCTGCCGTAGTTGTTTGTCACGACCAGCCGGTACCACTGGCCAGAGTATTAGACCAACTTGCAAAGCAGAGCGTTTCCCCCTCACGGATTTTAATAGTCGATACTTCCAAAACAGAAGCAATTCCTTCAGGCTCATTCGAGTCACTAAAACTTTCTCCCAAAACTAATTTTGCCCAAGCCATTGAAGCGGCAGTCAAACATCTTGCAACGGATGGCTATCTTTGGATTTTGCACGACGATAGTGCACCAGAGTTAGATGCTCTTGAAAAACTACTAACCGAAGTAGAACTCAGTCCTTCGTTGGCACTCGTTGGAACCAAGCAGGTCGACTGGGATAATTCAAAGCTCATAAAGCAAATGGGACTAACCCTAACCAGAGGCGGAAAGCTGTTCAGTCGTGTCCGCGGCGAGTTTGATCAGGGTCAACATGATCACCTCGAGGATGTACTAGCGGTTGGAACCGCCGGAGTCCTAATCAATCTCGAAAAGTACAAAGAACTCGGCGGTTTCGACAAGAAGGCCCCACCTCTTGCCTCGGACGTCGATTTCTCTATTCGCGCAAGGCTAAGCGGTGGCCGAGTGGCGGTAGCCCCTGATGCCAAGGTTTCGCACCAGATGCTCTCCATGAACGGCGAGCGGCCGCTTAGCTGGCTCGGGGGAACTCCGGGCCACGCCATTCGATTGGCCGAGTTCCATCTAGCCCTTAGTCACGCGAGTTTCTTTGGCTTTTTGGCTGGCTGGCTAATACTTATTCCCTTCGCCATAGTGAATGCCTTCGTACTTCTTATAAGAAAGCGCGCTCGTGATGTTCCAGCTGAGCTAAGTGCAGCGTTGGCTGCATTTTTTGGAATTGGCCAGATTCTCCACTCTCGATCAATAATACGAAGGACTACCTCGGCAAAGCTTCGCAGCCTTTCGGGACTTCGGGCAACCAGGCAGGAGGTCAAAAGTTCAAACCAGCGGGCCAAGGATCAGGAAATCTCGAGGCAGTTACTGGAAGCTCACGACCGGGGAGATAACGAAGAGCTGGCGGTGGTTGCCAACTCGGGTCTTTTTGCTTCCGGTGCCATTTGGTTTGCGCTTGCACTTGTTGCGCTGAATGTTGCTTGGATACCAACCAACTTTGCAATAACCGGTCAAGGCGTCATTCCGCTCTCTGCTAACTGGCTAGAAATTTTTAGTCAGGCCGGCTCATCTTCCCAGAATCTCGGCCTCGGCTTTGAAGGAGCCGCGGACCCCTTTGTTTGGGTCCTCACGCTCATTGGCGCACCGCTGTTTTTCCAACCTTCCTTGGCAGTGACGGTTCTTTTGTTTCTGTCAACCGCAATTGCTTTCGTGGGAGTCTTTAGGCTCTCGGCTCTGGTGAGCTTGAGCAATCCAATCCGAATCACCGCAGGCCTTACCTTTGCTCTGTGGCCGGCGCTGACGCTATCAATTACCGAAACCAGATTTTCTCAGATTTTGGCAATTTCGCTGTTGCCCTGGCTTGCACACTCAATTGCCAAGATCGCAGGCCTTGGAAACAAGAATCCCGGCGAATTTATATCTCGTTGGACTGAAGTCGGAATCTCCGGTTTGTTACTAGCCCTTATCGCCGCAAGCTCGCCAGCTCTTGGGATTACCCTGGTCGGCTTGATTTTGGTTCTTGGATTATCGAGACCTCGAAAGTTACTCGCACTTATCTTCACAACCTTCCTCACAGTGCTGTGGTTTTTACCCCTTGTGCTAGAGCGCCTGACTCCCGATCTTTTTCTCACCTGGTTCCTAGACCCCGGGGTCCCTCAGGCGAGCGTCTTGGAGCCGAACTGGAAACTGCCGTTTTTAGGGTTTGGGTTTGACTCTTTGGCCTTTGGACTATTTATTACTGTGCCGGTCATCGCCCTGGCTCTGGTTGCGCTTCTCACTCCAAAGCTTTTGGCCAACCTGCAGTTGTGGTTTGTTGCAGCCAGCGCCCTAGTGCTTGCGTATTTAGCCTCCGGTGTGAGCTTCAACTTCGGTGAGCTTGTCACTTTGGGAATAGACACAAAGGGCCTCCTTGCCCTGTTTGGTTTGGCCCTTATTTTGGCGGTCGCTCAGTTGGCCGCTGCCAGCTCTGGCCTGAGGCTGATCTCGGTTTCAACCGTCGCGGTCCTGGGGCTTGCTCCTGCGGCCTTTGCGATGGCCGTGAATCCTCCGAGTGTGTTGTATTCCGATGGCAGAAGCGTGCCATCGATCATTCAGGCGGATTATGACGCAGGTGTTTTGGTTAGGACCCTTCGTTTGGAATCCCTTGGGCAAGAGATCTCGGTTGAGGTCTTTGAGGGGCCGGGCATAAAGCTGGATTCACTTTCCACTTCTTACCAAATCTCAAACTCAGGACTTTCTTTAGACAACCCCGAGTATCAGGAACTTGGGCAATTGGTTGCGAACCTGGTTTCTGCAAATGGTGCCGATGTTTTGACCTCACTGGAAAAATTTGGCATTGGCTACGTCTTGGTTTTTCCGAAGGAACGCGATGTTCAGCTGGCTCTTGATTCCACAAGGGGGCTGGAGTCAATCGGTGAGACCGATTTTGGCCAGCTGTGGAAAGTCGAATCTGTGATCGGCGAACAAAGAGTTCCAAGTTTTGAATTCTCAGTCTCCAAGGGCCTAAGCCTCGGTGGATTTTTGCTCTACCTACTGCTGGCACTTCCCACCAGCTCGATTAGAAAACGAAATGGCAAGACAAGTGAGATTTTCGTGGACGCTGAGGAGAACAACTAGTGATTATTAGGGTGGTTGTTTTTCTATCGGTTGGAGCACTACTTGCGGTGGGGGCCGTATTTTCACCGGCAGTTTCCTCGAGTGTTGACTTTGAGTCGGTGAGCGGAAGCTACTCTGTGAAACCGGCAGATCTAAATCTTGTTTGCCCTGGACCTGTTTTTAGAACCGGCGGTGAAAGCGGAACTGCTATCGGTCAAGTAAATCGGTTGGGTGAGGCAACGGCTTTGCTAACCGCGGAGGGAAGTGGGCTAATTGAGCTCTCCCCGATTTCGGAATCGGGAGTAAGCAGTTTCCAGATTGGGTCATCCAGAATCTTTGAATCAAGGCAAATTCGCGATGCCACCTCGCTAACTAACCTAAACGCCGGGCAAGAACAAGCGCAGGGCTCTGTATTCTTGACCGGATCGACGAACCAGTTGGTTGCCACCGATGCGATGCGGGGTTTAGCTGCGGCTTCCTGCCAGCAGCCAAGCCATGATTTTTATATTGTCGGAGGCTCCACCGCAGCAGGCCGTGAGGCACTGCTTGTTCTTTCAAACCCCTCACCAATCGACGCCACCGCAGATCTAAAGATCTACACCGACCTAGGCGAGATCAGCGTTGCGGGCCTTGCTGGAATCTCAGTGCCGGCTAGGAGCACGACCGTTTTGTCACTTGCGAGTTTTGCTCCAACAGTTCCAACCCTCGCGGTGGAAGTTTCGTCACAGGGCGCCAAGCTAGCCGGTTGGATTCAGCAGCGGGCAATTCGAGGAACCGCAGCTCAGGGCGTCGATTGGATTAGCCCCAACCCGGCACCTTCTGAACTTTCTGTTATTCCAGGTCTGGTCATCCGCGGCACCGGAGCCATTCGGCGGGTTGCTGAAACTGAGGAGAACTCAGATGTCGGTCATGCACTTCGGGTGTTTGCCCCCGAGGGAGCAAACGTCACGATTCAGATTATTTCTTCCGAGCTGGATGTCTTTGGCGCGGTGTTCACCGGCATTGTTGAACCCGGCACCGTTCAGGATTTTCCAATCGATGAGTTGCTAAACGGCGACTACTCGGTGTTTGTATCGGCCGACAAGCCGATCTACTCGGGTCTTCGAGTTGCCCGGGGTAATCCGCGGGAGGTTCCAAGGGTTGACTTCGCCTGGCTCGCACCCGCCGATGAGATAATCTCCGATCGCGCGCTCACCATTCCATCTGAAGGAGAGACCATTTTAGTTTTGGCAAACGCCGGCCCTGAAGCTTCTTCGGCAAGGGTGCAAAACCTAGCTACCGGTGAAACCTCAACCGTTTCGGTTCCGGCTCTTGGAACAGCCACTTTGCAGTTGACCGGCCCATCGAAAATTTTCCAGGCCAGTGAAATTTATGCAGCGGCGGTTATTTTGGTTGAGGGACAGATTTCTGACCTAGCGGTAGAGGATCCCAAAAACTTAGGGTCTGAAGTTATGGTTCGGTTCCGCTAGCGGTTGTAATACTCCGGAACTAAATCCCAAGGATCTACATCCAGTAGTTCTGCGATTGCCTCAAATACCTGCTCTTCAACTTTCAGGCGTTCTTCAATCTCACCCTGCCTAGAGTGGGTGCCGAAGCGTTCGGTAGGAATTCGGTAAATGACAATTATTTTGGCTTCGTCATCCACGCGCCATTTCGGAACCTCTGTGGAGCTTGTGTTGATAGAAGGAGCATCAACAACCCGCCAGCTAACATCGGCTAATTCTTCAACCCAGATAGCTTTTAGGTACTCAAACGCGGTTTCAACGTATTGCTCAAAACCGTGCGATCTGGTTTGACCAAACTTGAAAAGTTTAGACAGGATTGGCCTTCTAATTCCTCGGTCGTGCCTGTCTCGGTAGCCATTACGAGGTCGAGGGGTTTTTGCCATGGGCCCATTGTATTCTTGGGGACGTGAGCTCACTCCAGAAAATATTCAAGATGTATGACATCCGTGGCCTGACTGGGGTCGAAATGACAACCGAAAATGTCAGAGCTGTCGGCGCTGCCTTCGTCGATGAACTGGAGCTTGCCGGCAAGTCGGTTGTGGTGGGCCATGACATGAGAGATTCCTCGCCCGGGTTCGTCGGGGCATTTATCGATGGCGCTACCTCCAGGGGAGCAGACGCTATCAACATAGGTCTTTGCTCAACAGACGAGTGCTACTTTGCCTCCGGACATCTGAATGCAGCCTCGGCGATGTTTACCGCGAGCCACAACCCGTCAAGCTATAACGGCATCAAGCTTTCAAGAGCTGGAGCCAGGGGCATCTCGATGGACACCGGACTTGCCAAGATTCTCGAGCGCGCTGAGAAATTTCTCGAGTCGGGAATCGAAGAGGTGGCCGAGGTTGGTTTCTCGAGCGAGCACGACACTCTGGTTGAATACGCCAGCTATCTTCGAAAACTTGTTGATCTTTCGAAGATTAGACCACTGAAGATTGTGATCGATGCCGCCAACGGCATGGGGGGTCTGACCGCACCAGCTGTACTTGGGACGGCAGCGAAGCTCGATGCTCTGCCAATTGAAATCATTGAGCTGTATTTTAAACTCGACGGATCATTTCCAAACCACGAGGCGAATCCGCTAGATCCTAAGAACCTGGTTGATTTGCAGCGGGCCGTCTTGGAACACGGGGCCGATGCCGGCCTGGCCTTTGACGGAGACGCCGACAGGTGTTTCGTAATCGACGAAAAAGGTCATTCGATTACCCCTTCGGCGGTAGCGGCAATTGTTTCACTGAGTGAAATTGCCAGAGCAAAAGCAAGGGGAGAAGAAAATATCACCGTTCTTCACAATTTGTTGACTTCAAGAGCCGTCCCGGAATTTATTGAAGCAGCTGGAGCAACTCCGGTCAGGACCCGGGTTGGTCACTCCCTGATCAAGGACAACATGGCTGCGACCGGAGCAATTTTTGGTGGCGAGCACTCCGCCCACTACTACTTCAAAGACTTCTTTGGAGCCGATAACGGAATGCTGGCTGCGATGAACGTGCTTTTTGAACTGGGTTCACAAGAGAAGCCTCTGTCTGAGTTCGCAGCCAGATTCAGTCCTTACTTTGCAAGCGGAGAGATCAACTCGACTGTCATCGATGCTAAAGCGAAAATTGAGCTGATTAGGGCCGAATTCAAGGGTTTTGAGGTTGATGAGCTAGATGGGATAACGCTGAGCTCTTTGGCTGGCCAAAGCCCCTGGTGGTGGCTCAACGTCCGAAGCTCAAATACCGAGCCGCTACTTAGGCTAAACGTCGAATCCAACGATCTGGAAACCACAAACTCGCTTACCCAAAGGGTTCTGGGGATCATCCATAACTAGGAATTCGGGGGATAATAGTGGGATGCTGAAACCAAAAACCTCCGTTGAATTCAAAGTTGCCGACCTGTCCCTAGCCGAGGCTGGAAGACACCAGATTCGCCTGGCCGAGAACGAAATGCCAGGGCTCATGGCACTTCGAGCCGAGTTTGCCGCTAGCCAACCCCTAAAGGGTGCTCGCATCGCAGGCTCACTTCACATGACCGTGCAGACCGCTGTGTTGATTGAGACGCTGGCTGCACTGGGC
>NZ_JBASXC010000070.1:0-13810 GCF_049276775.1 Rhodoluna sp. | reverse complement strand
GTCAATAACGCCGGGCTATCGATTTCCAAGCCACTTCTGGAAACAACCCAAAAGGACTGGGACCTTCAGCACGATGTAATGGCAAGAGGATCATTCCTAGTTTCAAGAGAAGCGACCAGAATTTTGTTGGACCAGAAATTGGGTGGAGACATCATCTACATCTCCTCCAAGAACTCGGTTTTTGCAGGACCTAACAACATTGCTTACTCAGCAACCAAGGCTGACCAGGCTCACCAGGTGCGCCTTCTTGCTGCCGAGCTCGGTGAGCACGGCATTCGTGTCAACGGCATAAATCCTGACGGCGTCGTTCGCGGCTCCGGCATCTTCGCTAAGGGCTGGGGTGCTTCTAGAGCCAAGGTTTATGGAGTTAAGGAAGAGGACCTCGGTAAGTTCTACGCTCAACGAACTTTGTTGAAGCGGGAAGTTGTTCCAGAGAATGTGGCCAACGCAGTTATTGCCCTAACCGCTGGCGAGCTGAGCCACACTACAGGTCTTCACATTCCTGTAGACGCCGGTGTGGCCGCAGCCTTCCTGAGGTAGCGTGATGTTGACTCCGAGCTCATTTGCTGCGGTTGACCTAGGAGCCTCAAGTGGGCGGGTCATCCTCGGCAGTGTGTCCAAAGACCTGATCAAGTACGAAGAGGTTCACCGATTTGGCAATGGACCGGTTGCTAGAGGCGACGGTTTGTACTGGGACATCGATTTACTCAAGAGCAACGTCATGCAAGGTCTGTCCAAGCTAGCGGGCCATGAGGTGGTGAGCGTAGGTGTTGACTCCTGGGCGGTTGACTATGGCCTGATTGATAAGCACGGGAAACTTATCAGAGACCCGCGTCACTATCGCGACGAGAGAAACCTGCGCGGTGTTCAAGCTGTTGAAGAGAAGCTCAGCTTTGCCAAGCTCTATGCCCAAGTAGGACTCCAGTTTCTTCCGTTCAACTCGCTCTATCAACTAGCCGTTGATCAGTCCGAGCAGAGTGCCTTATTAGACCAGACCGAAAAAGCTTTGATGATACCTGACCTATTTAACTTCTGGCTCTGCGGATCCATGGTGACCGAGCGAACCAACGCATCAACTACTGGATTACTCGATCCGGTCACCAAGAAGTGGCACTCAGGTCTAATCACCACCTTGGGTTTGCAAGAGCGCCTCTTGGGAGAAGTTGTTCAAGAGGGAACAACCCTTGGCAATGTGAACCAAGATACCTTCGCTGTTTCAGGGCTAGAGCCAACCACAAAGGTTGTCACTGTTGGTTCGCACGACACCGCGTCAGCTTTTGTTGCTGTCCCAAGCACCAAGCCTGGGTCGCTGTTTATTTCGAGCGGTACCTGGAGCTTGCTTGGTGTCGAGCTTGATGAGCCGATTCTCACTGAGGCTGCTCAAAAGGCAAACTTCACCAATGAGGGTGGCGTGGATGGGCGAGTGCGATTCCTAAAGAATGTCACCGGCCTTTGGCTACTTCAAGAATCAGTTCGGGAATGGCGGGCGACCGGCAAAAAACACCAGATTGCCCAGTTAATCGCCCAGGCAGCCGAGCTACCAAAAAGATCGGTAATCGATGTAAATCACGACCGATTTGTAGCTCCCGGAGATATGCCAAGAAAGATTCAAGAGATTTGCCGCGAAAGCGGTCAATGGGTCCCTGAAACCGAAGCAGAGATTGTTAGAACAGTTCTTGACTCGCTAGTTGACAAGTATGTGTCAGTAATCAAAGAGCTGGAGGCACTTACCAAAACCAAGATCGAAAGAATCCACGTGGTCGGTGGCGGAAGTCAAAATGATCTACTGAACCAGCTAACTGCGGACGCCACAGGACTAGAAGTTCTTGCAGGACCTGTTGAGGCAACCGCGATTGGAAACCTTGTGGTTCAGGCAAGGGCCGCGGGAGTCATTAGCGGGGCTCTTGAAGATATTCGAAAGCTCATTGCCAACAACTTCGAGATAAAGAGTTTCCAACCAATCCCCAAAGGAGAAAAGTAATGGGAAAAATAAAGCGCCAGTTTCCAAATCCAGTGGATCTAGCCCAGCTTATGAAGTTCAAGTCACCGACCTGGAATCCAACCGAGCGAAGGCTAAAGGAAGCTCACACCATTTACGACCTGCGGGATATCGCAAAGCGCAGAACGCCAACCGCTCCATTTGATTACACAGATGGATCAGCCGATCAAGAGATATCAATAGCAAGAGCTAGGCAGGCCTTCGAGGATGTTGAGTTCCAGCCGAGAGTGCTTAAGGATGTGTCAGATGTAGATCTTTCATCCATAGTTTTGGGTAAAAAAGTTGCTATGCCTTTTGGAATCGCCCCGACTGGTTTCACCAGAATGATGAACACCGAGGGTGAGATTGCAGGTTGCCAGGCAGCTGAAGCTGCCGGTGTTCCATTCTCGCTTTCGACCATGGGAACCAGGTCAATAGAAGAGGTAGCGGAGGCTGCTCCAACGGGTCGGAACTGGTTCCAGTTGTATATGTGGAAAGACCGCGACAAAAGCATGGCACTAGTAGAGCGTGCAGCAGCTGCCGGCTTCGATACCCTGATGCTCACCGTGGACGTTCCAGTTGCAGGAGCACGACTTCGCGACAAGAGAAACGGTATGACAATTCCGCCAGCCCTAACCCTTGGGACTGTAATCAACGCTCTTCCAAGACCGGCATGGTGGATGAACTTTTTGACCACAGACCCTTTGAAGTTTGCTTCTTTGGGTAGTTGGAACGGCACAGTTGCTGAGCTACTAGACAAGATGTTTGACCCAACGGTCACGTTCGATGATTTGAAGTGGATCAGACAGCAGTGGAAGGGAAAACTAGTAGTTAAGGGAATTCAACACATCGAGGATGCCAAGCTCGCGGTAAAGGCCGGAGCGGATGCAGTTGTTTTGTCCAACCACGGTGGGCGCCAGCTAGACCGGGCACCAATTCCATTCCATCTTGTCCCGGAAGCAGTGAAGCAAATCGGTAAGGATGCCGAGGTGCACGTTGATACCGGGATCATGCACGGACAAGACATCATCGCATCTATCGCCAAGGGCGCAAAGTTCACACTGGTTGGAAGGGCATACCTCTATGGCCTTATGTCCGGTGGCCGAGAAGGCGTTGACAAGATGATCAGCATTTTGCACTCAGATATGGTTCGAACCATGAAGCTCCTTGGGGTTCGTTCCTTGGCCGAGCTGGAACCCGGTCACGTAAAAATCCTTGAGCGGTTAACGCCCAAGGAGTAGAGGTACGTGGATAGGGAAAAGACGCCCGGCTCCAGAACTCTCGCCCTCGCTACCTAGATCGCGGGGGGCGAGAGTTCTATTTCAAAACTTTTACCCAAGCACACTGATTCTTCTCAAGCACTCCGCCAACAATCGGTTCACTAGACATCAGCACTTCTGCAGAACCAAGATCGATAGCGTCTTGACTGAAGTTATAAATCACGTGCACGCCTGAATTCTCATAGCCCAAAGAATCAGGCCCCAAGTGACCAGGGACCCAATCAAGAGAACCTTCACCCAGGGCAAGTTCTTTTCGAAGAGCCAGCGCTTTTCTATAAAAAGCAAGTGTCGAAGACTCATCAACGTCGTAGCCGCCATCTTTTTGGGGCGATAGGTAAAAAGGTGAAAGCCAAACAGCATCGATGCCCAGTTTCTTCAAGGCATCGAGCCTTTGCTCGATGCCCTTTAGATCGCCGATGCCGTCGCCGTTTGCATCAGAAAATGAGCGCGGATAGATCTGGTAGATAACGCCAGATCGCCACCACTCCGAACCGGGAGTGGCTTTGTGGCTGGCTATAGCTTGATCCATGCCGTCTGGTCGTGCTCTAGGACACCCTCAACGGTTAGATCGTGCTGGGTTGTGACAAGTAGCTCACCAGCAGGAACATTTACCGTGTCCGGTCCAAAGTTTGAAATCACCAAAATGCCGTTGTTGATATATGCAAGCGAGCTAGCCGATGAGTACTCGGGAGCAAAGCGGAATTCGCCGGAGCCAAGAGCAAAGGCTTTACGCTCCTTTATGAGTCGCTTGTATAGCTCAAGGGTTGATCCAGGAACTCCCTCTTGGGCATCGCGGGCATATCTTTTGTAGCTCTCAGGCGCTGGTAGCCAAGACTTTCCTGTGGTGTTGAAGCCAAAGGACGCTCCGCCGTTTGCCTCCCAAGGTATAGGAACCCGGCAGCCGTCTCTTCCCACCCTTATTCCATTTGTTCTAAACCAGGTTGGATCCTCACGGTACTTACCTTCGAGAGTGGTGTGCTCAGGAAGTCCTAGTTCTTCACCCTGGAAAAGGTAGGAGCTTCCCGGTAGACCGAGCATGAATGCGGTCGCTGCACGACCTTTTCTGAGCCCAATAGCCTCATCTGGTTGCTCGCCATCGGGGCCAATTCCATCTCCCTGGGGAGGAACACCGGGCAGTCCGTATCTAGAGACATGGCGGATAACGTCGTGGTTTGAAAGCACCCATGTTGAAGGGGCTCCAACTTTTCCAAATTCAATCAGGGAGTCGGTGACAACTTTGACGAGTCCTTCTTTATTCCAACCGGTTTCCAGATAACCAAAGTTAAAGCTCTGGTGGTACTCATCGGGCCTCACCCACTTTGCCATTCGAGAAAGGGGAAGTACCCAGGCTTCGGCGCACATAACCCGATCGTCGTATTCATTTAGAATCTTTCGCCAACCGCGAATAATGTCATGGATACCTTCTTGGCCCCAGAAGGGGTGCTCTGATTCACGATCTTTTCCGACAGTTTGAGAAACTGGCACCTTGACATCCGGAAGTCCAATTTCCTTGACCATGCCGTGCGCCACATCTATACGGAATCCAGCCACGCCCTTGTCCAACCAGAACCTGAGGACATCGTCAAATAGCTCGTGAACTTTCTTGTTCTCCCAGTTAAAGTCTGGCTGCGATGAGTCAAAGATGTGTAGGTACCACTGACCGGGTGTGCCATCTGGTTCTGTAATTCTGGTCCAGGCGTTGCCACCAAAAACCGACTCCCAGTTGTTTGGAGGTAGTTCGCCGTTCTCACCCTTACCGTCACGGAAAATGTACATATCTCTTTCGGGCGAGGAAGAAGCAGATTTTAGAGCAGCCTGAAAGAGTTCATGCTCGGACGACGAGTGGTTTGGAACCAGGTCCACAATGATTCGAATCCCAAGAGTTTTTGCCTTGGCTAGTAAGTCATCAAAGTCCTGGTTAGTTCCAAATAGTGGGTCAATGGTCTTGTAGTCAGCTACGTCATAGCCAGCATCTTTTTGGGGAGATTTAAAAAACGGAGAAAACCAGATGGCGTCAATACCGAGTGACGCCAAGGACTCAAGCCTCTGGGTGACCCCTAGAAGATCTCCCATTCCGTCTCCATTGCCATCAGCAAATGAGCGAGGGTAGATCTGATAGATCACGGCTTCCCGCCACCACTCGGGGGATTGGATTGATTTGTGTAAAACGTTAGAGTCCATGGCTCAAAGCTTAGAACAGAAAATTACCCTCGCTTTTAGCGCACGACATTCCATGAAACGAACAGCTGGAACGGGTTCTCGTGGAGCGTCAAAATACCCCGAGCCAAATAGAATTGGCCCATGCAGCTTGCTCTAATGCCTCACCACGATGGATCCAGCTATTACGTTTCGAATCAAAATCCCAGAATTCACGACTTTGTTAAAGTGACCGCTCGCGTTCACCAGTCCATCGGGCAAGTCGCAAAAGTCTCCGTGAGATACAGCGAAAACGGCGAAGCTTTTTTCTCGAAGCGCGGCAAGCCAACTCCCGGTGAATCCGGCTGGAGCTGGTGGGAGGTATCTTTCCCAGTTCTGAACCCGACCGTGAACTACCGCTTCCTAATCGAGTTAGTTGACGGCGGATGCTACTGGCTAAACACTCAAGGCATTTCGGTAGTTGAGCCAAGCGATTCGCTGGATTTTAGAATTACAACCTTCTCTGATGCACCGGACTGGTCCAAAAAATCAGTGATGTATCAAATCTTTCCGGACCGCTTTGCTAAATCGGCTAAAGCCATGGAGCGTGCGAACCCTTCTTGGGCCATCAAGAAAAACTGGTCTGATCCGGTTTCTGGATCAGGCCCCGATGTTTCCAAAGAGTTCTTCGGTGGTGACCTGGACGGTGTCACAGAACACCTGGATCACCTGGAAGCTCTTGGCGTAACACTTCTGTATTTGACCCCAATATTTCCTGCCCAGTCCAACCACCGCTACGACGCATCTAGCTTCGATGAGGTGGATGAACTACTGGGTGGCAATGAGGCTCTGCAAACACTCGTTGAGGCAGCTCACGCCAGGGGCATGAAGGTGCTTGGAGATCTGACCGCCAATCACTCAGGGGCCGAGCACGAGTGGTTCAAGGCTGCTTTTTTGAATCCTTCGGCACCAGAATCTGATTTTTACTTCTTCTCCGAGGGAAACACCAAGTATGAATCTTGGTGGGGGGTCAAGTCCTTGCCGAAGCTGAACTGGAACTCTCTCGAGCTTCGTCGAAGATTTATCGAGGGCCCAGACTCGGTTGTTGCCAAGTGGCTAAAGGCCCCATACAACCTTGACGGTTGGCGGATCGATGTGGCCAACATGACCGGTCGCCTCGAGGAACAAGATCTCTATAAAGAGGTAGCTCAGACCATCAAGAAGACCATGCAGGAGGTAAACCCCGATGCACTGCTAATTGGTGAATACACCAAGGATGCAGGCCCCTTTGTTCAAGGCGATGGCTATCACGGGGCGATGACTTACTTTAACTTCACCAAGCCTCTTTGGCTTTGGTTCGCAAACGAAAACATCAACATCTATCACGACTTCCCGGGACCTGGCCCTACCCGATACAGCGGCAAGCAGTTTCTGGAGGCGCACCTGCAGTTTGCAGCTACCTTCCCCTGGTCAGTTCGTCAGAACAATATGAATGCCCTCGATACCCACGACATCCCAAGGTTCAAAACGGTTGGAATTCTGGGAGGGCAAATGGTTGGCGCAGCCCTTCAGTTCACACTGCCAGGCATCCCGGTCATCTTCCAGGGCGACGAGTTTGGCCTGGATGGCAATAACGGGGAGAACTCAAGGACACCGATTCCCTGGAACAACGAGCGCCCGAATGAGAAGTCGATGATTGGCGTCTACGGGGAGCTTGCAAGAATTAGAAAAGAAAACCCGGTGTTGGTTGATGGAGCGGTTCGCTGGCTATATGCCTCGGACGAGGCAGTCGTGTTCGCTAGAGAAGATCACAGCGCGACGATTGTGGTGGCGGTCACGCGCTTCGAGGACCCGAATATAAAGTTCTCGATGGATGCCATCACCGATCCAGACCGGGTTGAGAATCTGTTTGGCGGGGGAGAAATAAAGGTGATTGGGAGCTCGCTACTGCTTCCCGGGAAGCCCTTGAGTGTGAACATATGGCGTTTGCCAGCTCCAAAGCAATAGTGGTAATCTCGTACGGTTGCCCTGGCAAGGGCAGTATTTCGCCCCGATAGCTCAGTGGTAGAGCACTTCCATGGTAAGGAAGGGGTCGACAGTTCAATCCTGTCTCGGGGCTCGACTTATCTAAAGAACCTGTTGCGAAAGCAAATACAGGTAAGTCCCCGGCGGGGTAGCTCAGGTGGTTAGAGCACACGACTCATAATCGTGGGGTCGCGGGTTCGAGTCCCGCCTCCGCTACCAAAATCTCCTGCAACGCTCTATACAGTGGAGTAATGGTGAATCCACAAATCGAGGGAAAAATCTACCCCCGTACCCCTTCTTATTTAGTCGGTCGCGAAAAGATTCGCGAGTTTGCCAAAGCAGTCTTCTCAACTGACCCAGCGAACCACGACCTTGAGGCAGCTAAAGCCCTTGGGTTTGAAGACCTCATTGCGCCCCCTACCTTTGCTGTGGTGATTCAGGAGCGCTCGCTAGCTACCGTGCTGGCGGATAAGGAAGCAGCCATTGACTTTAGCCGTGTGGTGCACGGCGACCAGAGATTTATCCACGAGCGCCCAATCGTTGCAGGCGATGAGCTAGTAAGCGAGCTGAAGGTGGCGAGCGTGAAGACACTTGCCGGAAACCACATGGTCTCTTTCGAGACGGCAATTTTTGACCGAAGCGATGCTCTTGTTTGCACAGCGATTTCAACCCTCGTAGTAAGGGGTGAAGCATGACCGATCTAAAGCTAACTATCGGCCAAGAGCTTCCTTCAAGGGAGTTCAAGATCACGCGCGATTCACTGGTTCGCTACGCCGGAGCCTCCGGGGATTTCAACCCAATTCACTATCGCGATGACTTTGCCCAAAAAGTTGGTCTTCCTGGAGTACTGGCTCACGGCATGCTGACCATGGGTCTAGCTGTTCAAGTGGTGGTCGACTTTGTTGGAGGCTCAGGCAACATTCTTGACTACCAGGTCCGCTTCACAAAACCCGTGCTGGTTGATGCCAAGGATGGCGCAACGGTCACGGTCTCAGCCAAAGTGGCCGAAATCGCAGAGGACGGCAAAAGCGCACGGATTGACTTGACCGCAGTTGCAGCAGAACTAACGGTTCTTGGCAAAGCCCAGGTAAGGGTCAAGATCTAATGCCAGCACTTTCAACCCTCACCTCGATGCGCGTCGGCGGCGAGCCTGCGAGTATCAAGCAGTGCTCAACGCGCGAGGAATTAATTGCCCAAGCTAAAGAGCTTTGGTCAACCGGCGAAGATTGGATTGTGGTTGGCGGGGGAACCAATCTGGTTTTTGCCGAAGAGTTAGACAACCTAAATGTGTTGCTCGTGAAGACAGCTGGGATTGAAAAGACCAAGTCGGATGGCAAACAGGTTTGGAAAATCCAAGCCGGTGTTGACTGGGATGAGTTAGTTGCCGAGGCTGTTTCGGAAGGTCTTGCCGGGATTGAGGGCATGAGTGGAATTCCTGGAACCTGCGGTGCATCTCCGGTTCAAAACATCGGCGCCTACGGCCAGGAGCTAAGCGATGTATTCTTGCGTGCTGAGTTTTTGGATTACGAATCAGGTGAGCTGGTGATCCTTGAGCCTAGGGATCTAAAGTTTGGATATCGCGATAGTTCGATAAAGCGCGGCAGGGCAGGCATCATTACCTGGATCGAGATTGAACTAATTGATTTAGAGGGTCTATCTCGCCCGCTTTACTCCGGCCAGATAGCCGGAGCACTGAACTCAAAGATGGGCGAGCACGTGAAGCTCACCGATGTTCGAGATGCTGTTTTGAAACTGCGCGCTGCCAAGGGAATGGTTCTTGATCCGAATGACCCAAACTCGGTCAGCTGCGGAAGCTTTTTCACAAACCCGATTGTTAGCGACAGCTTCGCAAGGACCATTCCCTCGGAGGCGCCGAGGTGGGAATCACAAGAAGACGATGGACTTACCGTGAAACTAAGCGCTGCGTGGCTTATCGAACAAGCCGGCATCGGCAAAGAGTTCTCTCTGCCCGGTTCCAATGCAGCTATCTCTTCGAAGCACGCATTGGCGATTGTCAATAAGGGTGGTGCAACAGGGGAACAGATTGCCGAGCTTGCAAGATTCATTCAAGAACGTGTAGCCGCGAGGTTTGGAATCAATCTGGTGCCAGAGCCAAACCTGATTGGCTTTACCGTCTAGCTTTTAGAAAAGTGTTCGTTAGAAACTAGTTGAAGAGCTTCTTGAGTCTTTCGATACCCACAATAATTTGCTCGTCTCCCAGGGCATAGCTCATTCGAACATAACCTGAAGGACCAAAGGCTTCTCCAGGAACCAGCGCAACTTCGGCTGCGTCCAAGATGTAGTCGCAAAGCTCCAACGAGGTGTTGATGAGCTTGCCGCCCCACTCTTTGCCCAGCAATCCAGTCACGTCCGAGTAAACATAGAAAGCACCGGCTGGCATTGGAGCAATCCAGCCGTTGATTCCAGAAAGTTCAGAAACCGCGAGGTGCCTTCGGCGATCAAAGGCCTCGACCATATTCTTGATTTCATCCTGTGGACCAGTTAACGCTGCAAGCGCTGCGCGCTGAGCGATGTTGTTCACATTCGATGACAGGTGTGACTGAAGGTTGGCTGCCGCCTTCATGGCATCTTGAGGCCCCGCCATCCATCCAACTCGCCATCCGGTCATGGCGAATGACTTGGCAACTCCGTTGACCATAATCGTGAGGTCTTTCATCTCCGGAACTACCTCGGTGACTGAGTATGCCCGCCCTCCGTCGTAGATCACGTTCTGGTAGATCTCGTCAGACACAATCCAGATGCCGTGCTTGAGCGCCCACTCACCAATTTCCTTGACTTGCTGTTTGGAGTAAACAGCTCCGGTTGGGTTCGAGGGTGAGCAAAAAAGCATGGCCTTGGTTTTTTCGGTTCGAGCTTTCTCTAGCTGCTCGACGGTGACCATATATCCTTGGTCGCTTCCCGCAAAGACCTCAACCGACTTGCCTCCAGCAAGGGCGATGGCCTCAGGGTAAGTAGTCCAGTAAGGAGAAGGAAGTATTACCTCGTCGCCTGGATCCAACAAAACAGCAAAGGCTTGATAAACGGCCTGCTTGCCACCGTTTGTGACAACCACCTGGGACGCTGTGATTTCAGTTCCTGAGTCAGCCAGAGTCTTTTGGGCGATGGCCTCACGGAGCTCTGGTAGACCAACAGCTGGCGTATAGCGGTGGTTTTTAGGGTCTTTGGCTGCCACAACCGCAGCTTCGACGATGTGAGCCGGGGTTGGGAAATCAGGCTCGCCGGCGGCGTAGCTGATGACCTTCTTGCCTTCGGCCTGAAGGGCCTTGGCTTTGGCGTCGACCTTTAGGGTCGCGGACTCGGCAATCGAGGCGATTCGCTTAGAGATTCTGGGGTGGCTCACAGGTATTAGCCTATCGGGGGCCAAATGGCCCTTTGCAATCCATGGGCAAGCAGATTAGAGTAAGAGACGTAGTTGACAGCTGCGGAAAGCCTAATCTGGCAAATTATCCATCTTTAGATTCAATCTAGAAGTGTGTCTTTTGACGGGGATGGTTAATTTAGCTGTTTAGCCCCCAAAGGGCGGTGGCTCAATTGGTAGAGCAGCGGTCTCCAAAACCGCAGGTTGCAGGTTCGAGTCCTGTCCGCCCTGCAAAACGAGGAAGAAAGAAGTAAGGCACATGGCAGAAGAGCTTCAGCCAACCGATGACTTGGTCGAAAAGGCCAAGGCAGATCGCGCTGCTACCCGAAACATATTCGGTCGCATCGCGCTGTTTCTTCGTCAGGTCTACGCCGAACTTCGCAAAGTCACCAAGCCAACCTACAAAGAGCTTGTCAACTACACCGGCGTCGTCCTAGCCTTCGTGGTCCTGGTGATGGTAATTCTCTCAGGCCTCGACTACGTCTTCTACAACACCGTGACTTTCGTATTCACCCCAAGCAGCTAATTTTTATCAACTAAGACAAGGAACCTTCACTTGAGCGAGATTGAACAGACAGAACTAGAGCCAGAAACAACTCAGGCTCCGGCTGACACTGCCGATGTTCCAGCTCCTGCGTTTTCAGCAGTTGAAGAAGTCATCGCCGTGGCCGCTCCGGAATCACAGGTAGTTTCCCCCACCTTCGGAGAATCAGCCGACGCTCCGGCTTCAGAAGCTGAAGAAGTTGCCGAGGCTGCGGTTGAATCAACCGAGATGGTTTCCGAGGGTGGAAGCAACGAAGCAGTTGAAGCTTCCAATGAGTCAGTGACCGAAGAAGCATCTTCACCAGAATCCTCTGCAGAAGCTGCTGGTTCCTCAGAAGCTGCTGGAGAAGCCGCGGAAGCAGTTGAGGAAGACCCATACCGTGTGTTCCGTGCTGAGCTTCGCTCCCAGCCAGGCAAGTGGTTTGTTGTTCACTCTTACGCAGGTTACGAGAAGCGTGTGAAGCAGAACATCGAGAATAGAAAGCTCGCCATCGAAGGTGGCGATCAGATCTTCCAGATCGAAGTTCCAATGGAAGACACTATTGAAATCAAAAATGGTCAAAGAAAGCTTGTTTCCAAGGTTCGTATCCCTGGATACGTCCTCGTCCGTATGGACATGACCGAAGAGTCTTGGTCACTCGTTCGTCACACCCCAGCCGTCACCGGGTTTGTTGGAAACTCTCAGAACCCGACCCCACTTCGACCAGACGAAGCATTCGAGATGCTGAAGTCGCTCTATGTTCTCCCTGAGGAAGCTGCTGCAAAGACAGCTGCCAAGGGCACCCAGATGGTCAAGGGCAAGGCAAGAGCTGTTCCAATCAACGTTGACTTCAAGGTTGGCGAGTCCATCATGATCAAGGACGGTTCGTTCGCAGGTCTTCCTGGAACTATCTCTGAGATCAAGCCTGAGTCGGGCAAGCTCACCGTACTTGTCTCACTGTTCGAGCGCGAAACTCCTGTGGAGCTAGGGTTCGAGCAGGTCGGGGAACTGAACTAAAGATTTTTACAAAAACCTAAACAAAAAGGAAAAGAAGAAATGGCACCCAAGAAGAAAGTCACCGGATTAATCAAGCTGCAGATCCAGGCTGGAGCTGCTAACCCAGCACCACCGATTGGTCCTGCCCTTGGTCAGCACGGTGTAAACATCATGGAGTTCTGCACCGCGTATAACAACGCGACCAACGACCAGAAGGGCAACGTGGTACCGGTTGAGATCACCGTCTACGAAGACCGTTCCTTCACTTTCATCCTGAAGACTCCTCCAGCAGCCGAGCTAATCAAGAAGGCAGCCGGAGTATCGAAGGGTTCTTCAACCCCACACACCGACAAGGTCGCCCACCTCTCCAAGGAGCAGCTAATCAAGATTGCTGAGACCAAGATGGCTGACCTAAACGCCAACGATGTTGAGGCAGCAGCCAAGATCATCGCTGGAACCGCTCGCTCCATGGGAATCACCGTAGACGCGTAAAGCACAAAATTTACCACCAGCAACAAAAGCAACAGATAACCAAATACAACTAAAGAAGTCGTGGGAGAACCAAGCGAGGTTCGTCTAACCACAACTGTGACCAGAAAAGGAATAACAGCTATGCCAAAACGCTCAAGGGCTTACAACGAAGCCGCCGCAAAGATCACCGAGGGTAAGTACTACCTTCCAGCCGAGGCCGTTGCCTTGGTTCGCGAGACCGGATCAAAGAAGTTTGACTCAACCATCGAGGTTGCCGTCAAGCTAGGTGTTGACCCTCGCAAAGCAGACCAGATGATTCGTGGAACTGTCTCCCTTCCTCACGGAACCGGTAAGACCGCCCGAGTAATTGTTTTCGCAACCGGACCTGCAGCAGACGCTGCTAAGGCAGCCGGAGCCGACGAAGTCGGTGGCGACGAACTGATCGAAAAAGTTGCTGCCGGATGGGTCGACTTCGACTCAGCAGTTTCAACCCCAGAACTTATGGGTAAGGTCGGTCGCCTTGGAAAGGTCCTAGGACCTCGAAACCTAATGCCAAACCCAAAGACCGGAACCGTGACCCCGGATGTTGCCAAGGCAGTGAGTGACATTAAGGGCGGAAAGATTGAGTTCCGCATCGACAAGCAGTCGAACCTTCACTTCATCATCGGTAAGGCTTCCTTCACCGCCGCACAACTCCAGGAGAACCTGGCTGCTGCTCTGGATGAAATCCACCGACTAAAGCCATCTAGCTCAAAGGGTAAGTACATGCTCAAGGCTGCAGTTTCAACAACCTTCGGTCCTGGAATCCTTCTGGACACCACGGTTGCCAAGGTCTAAGGCTAGAAAGCAAAGCTAGAAACAAAACACAAGAATTAGGGGGACCGGGGCCAATAGGCCCCGGTCCTTTTTTCTTGGGCCTTGAGGCCTTGGCCAGAGCCATGGCTTGGGCCGGGGCTTGGGCCAGGGGCTTGGGCCAGGGGCTTAGGCCACAGGTGAATTAGAATTGCCGAGGGCAACGAAGC
>NZ_JBASXC010000069.1:0-1581 GCF_049276775.1 Rhodoluna sp. | reverse complement strand
TCCATTCTGTTAGCCATTCTGTTAGAAATGTCAGAAACCAATTGAACCTCAAATGGTACTTCCTCTTGGAAATTAGATTGTCTCAATCTCTCCGTTAAGAAAACATCATATAGTTCGTAAGGACATAATTCCATGTTAATTTTTTCAGTTGCCGTCTCAATTAAGACTTGGTCTATACTTGTGTCACCTGTCGGTGAAAAACCGCACGATTTTCCATTTTGGAAAACCAATTCATTTGTCATAAATGGAACCTTTTCTGTTCCGCGAATGTTTGCTCTTACCGATGCGTATCTTGGGAGCGTTAGACCCAAAACATCTTTCAAAAGGATTTCGTCAGAAATTTCTCTTGTGTAACTTGAAAGTGCGCTTAGGTCATAGTCAAACTTGAAATTCTTTTTCATTTTAATAAGTTTTATCTATTTTCTATGTTTATTTAGAATACCTAATCTGTAATCAGCAAAGTTCTGATTGATATTCTTTTTCTCTGTAATGCCCTTGTGTTGTGGGGCTGCTTTGAATGCCTCAACCTCGTTTTTCAATTCGTTGAAATTCTCAGTTGTTGCTTCCATAACTTTTAACATCTGTTCAATTGACGCTTTGATTGTATTCAATTCGTCTTCAAAGTTTAGTTCAGTTTTTTCTGTTTCCTCAGCCATCTGCTCCTCAGCAGCCGCTTCAGCCTCCTCAACTACATCAGCCACATCCTCACTCTCAGGAACACGGATTTCAATAAGTGTCGCTTCCTCATCTACGACAATTACATATCCATCTCTTAAAGTGTGCTCACCCGCAGGTGCGTCGCTCAAAATCGCGTCATCACCAACTACATAGATTTTGTCACCCAATTCAAACTCGCCCTCTTTGTCGTTAGTTACTCTGGTTCCGTCCTCTAATTCTGTTGTAGCGAATTTCTCCTCTACTGACTCAGTAGTCTCCTCTACAGAAAACTCTAAACCCAACATTGTTTTAATCTTATTGATTGCTTCTGTTGCGTTCATAAAATTTTAATTTATTTGAGTTATTATGTTTATTACCTCATTCAATAAATACTCATCACTTTTCTCTTTACTGAAACTCATATCAAATAATCCTTCAACACTAACCGCCTTGATAAGACCCTTCTTTACATAATCGTTCCATAATTCATCGTTATCTACTTTGTATCCTACGACCCATGACCCCGATGGTACATCCTCTTGAGAATAACCATAGTCATAAATCTTATCACCTGAATCTCCCACAATCCAACTTTCCACCAAATAGATATCGTCAAACTTTTTGTCTGTATGTTCGTAATTTACAAACTCAGGTGAGGTTCTACCCTCCATCAAGAATTTGTGTGCTCCTCTCTCAATTGCCTCCTTACTGAATCTAACAAAATACTCACCCTCACCCGGTTCATATCGGCGAATGAGTTTGTTAGGTATCATCGCAGGTGCGTAAATCATTCTCTTTTCGTCATCCAACTTAAACTGATGTTCCACACTACTGAACTCGTTGGACTTTCTTACCCTACACGGACGGAATCTCTCCTCACCCATGTATTCAATTTTCTCATAGATACCCTCACAACCCATCGCT
>NZ_JBASXC010000068.1:0-7186 GCF_049276775.1 Rhodoluna sp. | reverse complement strand
AATGTGGATTGACCGCCTCTATCTTTTCCGCGAGTGAGGCAGACATCCAACTTGCGACCACCGGGCTTATCGCGGGCTTGATAAAGATCATTGCTCCGAACACCGGGTCTGAGCTGCACGTTCCGTTCGGTGGCTGAAAGGCCTCAACCTTCCCAGGCCCAAGGGAGCAAAACTCCGAGAGCGTTGCCGAGTTTTTCACTATTACAAAGAGCGTCTACCGACGAGTTGCTCCCAGGAGGCAGCCATGAGGATTACGGACTCATCCAAAATCTCTTCACTTAAGTTGATCGCTCGTGGTCCCGAATTAGCAATGGACCCTCATGAGCTTGGGACAGCGAGGCAAACACGTCACAGTTTTTCACGCGCTCTAGTTAGGCATGCCTCGCAAGAAGGATGGAAGATCTCAAAGCGCGTCTGGGAGATAGACGGGCAAGGCAGAGGCCACGCAATTATCCGAGTTGAGCTTGGTCAACATATCGCCGAGCTTGTTGTCTTCTCGCAGGTCATCGACGAGGAAATGAGAACAGACCGAGTTATTGCACAGGACTGGGATGTTACCTCGGCACTGGTTGAGGGCGAGGTTAGCCTTGAACGACTTGAGATTCTCAGAAACCACGTAACCAAGCAAGAAGATGGTCGCGCGGATGACATGACTTTAATTTGGGCAAGAGCCAACCGCAGCCAACGATTCTTTGATTATGTCTCCGACCGACTAGCCAACGGGCTGCAACCCGAAGCAGACCAGGTTAGTGACGCGGCCTATATTTTGCGCAGCACAGCGTTTTACGGCAACGGCAAGTGGGGCCTTCGTGATTTTGAGGGAATTGGCTCAAGCAACCCGCTCAGTGTCCCATATCGCGCTCAGATGCTTGCGGCCTGGCTGCTTAGAGAGTTCTCCGCTGATCTGGCCGAGCACTGCGCCAAAAGCAAATCCGAAACTGCAGTGCCATTGGCCAGAGCATGGCGAAGGTTCTTAGGTCTGGGAAACGCAACTGGGCTAGGCATGGTCCCGTACGTAATTCGTCACCCTCAAGTTATGGATGCCTGGGTGGCACTGCGTGAATTACCAATGGCACACGCTCACAGTCAAAAGTGGAGCCCCGATTCTAAAGAGTGGGCCCGAGTCTGCAGTTTGCTCGAGCGCGCAAAGCTTTATTTCTCCCAGAAAAAGTCTTTCACCACTGAGCCCTACCCATCGGGTCCAGTGCTGGCCGAATTGCTCACCGAAGTAGTTGATTGGGCAAGGCAGTATCAGGCAAGTGGTGAAATGAATGGCCTTCAGATCTCTCATCCAGCCAAAGCGCTAAGCGAACTTTCGGCAGAGCGATCCACCGAGGTTCGCCAGATCGTTGATTCGGTTTTGGTTGAAATCGACTCCTCGTTGGATGCGGACATTGAATCACTATTACTTTGCGTAGATAGGACGCAGCTGAACCCAACAATGTCGGTTGGGGAATTGCGAAAAATAATTGCAAATCAATACGGCTGGGCAAATAACTTCGATTTCAATGCTCCAGGGCAAACCTCAAGATTCTGGTTCTACTCAAGAAATAATCAGGAGCCTCGTCGTGGTTTCCGCGGCAAGGATAAAGGTCTTATTACGGAGCACCCGGTTGGCGTCGCCAAGGACGTAGTTTCTTTGATGAAGGACCTTGGGGCTGCAAGAACAGAAACCTCAACCGGCGAGTTTTTATCACTCCACCCAAAGCACTGGGGGATCATCGAAAGAATCCAGTCGGTAGAAGGCTTGGTTTATACCGAGGCGCACGTGAACCCATTGGCCGATGATTTTTTGCCGCTTGATCTTCAGCGTTTCCAGTTGGCAACCTACGGCATGGAGAACTACAACCCCCAATCCACCGATTGGCTGAGAGTGACTCTTTACAGCGGAGCACCAACGGTTAGCGACGTGCTGGAGGGTGTCGATGTCGACGACTGGCTGTTTCTGCCAAGGCCTGAGGATGTCGCATGACCAAGAATCTAGTTTTTGACGGACTACAGATCAGCAACTGGGATCGCAAAACTCTCGAGGAAGTTCGAAGAGGTGGGGTGCACGGCATCAACGCAACCTGCGCCGTCTGGGAGGGAACCCTAGAAACCATTCGAAACATTGGCGATTGGTTGGTACTTCAGAACGACTCTCCAGATCTTGCTCGATTGGTAACTAGCGCGTTTGAAATACGCGAGGCAGCAGCCGATGGAGTTGTCGGGGTGGTACTTGGATTTCAGAACACTTCGCCTTTCGAGCAGGACTACTCGACGGTTGAGATTTTCCACAAACTGGGTGTCCGAATCGCACAGCTGACCTACAACATTCAAAACTACGTTGGCGGCTCTTGCTACGACCCAGATGACTCAGGACTTACGAGGTTTGGTGCGCGAATCGTGGAGGAAATGAACCGAGTTGGAATGCTCGTTGATTTGTCTCACGTGGGAAATCGCACTTCGCTTGACGCGATTCATCATTCCATCAAGCCAGTGTCTATCACTCACGCAAACCCGCTGTGGTTTTCTGACACACCGAGGAACAAGCCAGACGAGGTAATGCAGGCTGTTGTCGATCGCGGTGGAGTGGTGGGAGCGTGTCTGTACCCGAATGTAATCGGCGGCGCCGAAACAACCCGCGAGGCTTTTTGCGACATGGTGATTCGCTTGGTGGATCAGTTGGGCCCAGAGCACGTTGCCATCGGTAGTGACTCGGCAAGAAACTGGGATTCCAGTTACGTGACCTTCCTGCGAGACGGTCGCTGGAAGCCGAAGCAAAATGTTCAGTGGCCCGAATGGAGCGCCTGGTTCCAATCCCCAGAGGACTTCCCCGCCCTTGCCAATGCCCTTTCCGACAGAGGCCTTCCCGATGAGGTTTTGACCAAGGTTCTTGGTGAAAACTGGCTAACTCTATTTGAAACTGTTTTTGAACCCGCCAGCAAGCTGGAGGGCGTCGGTCAATGATTCCACAAACTGCGGAAGCCAGAGAATCTAAGGTCTCCTTACGAGAGGTCAAGGAGGAAAGCTACCGCGCCCTGCGCGCCATTGGCTACACCTGGGGTCAAGCCCAGGTTGCTGGTCGAGTCGCCGGGCTTTCCCAGGTGCTATGGGGGACCGGCATAAGTGCGATTGTTTCAGACGGCAACAGATTTTTAGGAGCAAGAAGATCACCCAGGGTGACCGCTTCAGAACCTAATGTGCGCATCAACGCTAAGTGGACCAAGTACCCAACGTTTGCACCGCTCGCGTTTGCTCTTGTCCTGGGCAAACCAAACAGCGAAATTCACTTCAAGAGCGCCGGTCTCACAAAAGAATTTGCCACGGCACTTTGGGACATCGAAGAGGAGTCCACCGGAACATTCTTTTGGGGCAGTCAGACCAAGGGTTCTTCTAAAAATGCAGTCGGCTATTCAGTCATCGAGGGGTCGCTATATCAGCACGGTGATCCTTCTAGCGCTATCCCAAAAACCTGGTCTCTCTCCAGACAGGTAGTGCCGGCAGGCAAGCTAGTTCTCTCTTTGCAGGCCAGACAAGAAAAGATCGCGCAATCACTTCGATCCGGTGTCGTAGTCGATCCATTTGAATGGTCCGCTCTAAAAAAATTATCTTGGAAGTTCTTGGTTCCCGAATGAACAAAATAACCCGCCTCGATCACGCTGATGGCAAGCCTCGCTCTTATCCGGCAGCAACCTTGCTGGCCGATTTGGTCTTTCCATGCGGCCAAATACCGGTCAAGTCAGACGGCACAACGCCTGAGTCGATCAGCGAACAAACCGTTGTCTGCTTGGACAACCTGGAAGCCACTCTGGTTCGCGCCGGCTCTTCGCTGGATGCGATTTTGCAAATAACCGTTTACCTCGCTGCCATAGAGGACTTTGAGGCCTACGACGAGGCCTGGCGTAATCGCTTTGGCCAGTATCCGCTGCCACCCAGAACAACTTTGTTCGTCCAGGGATTTAGGGGCGAGAAAAGAATCGAACTAACCGCATTTGCTCATCGACATGGCGAGGAGGCCAAGAAATGACGAAAGGCGAACTGCCCTACCTAAGCGCCAAAAATATAGTGAAAGACTTTGGCGACAATAGGGTGCTGGACGATGTTTCAATTGACATTCACTCAGGAGACGTGATCTCAATCATCGGCCCGTCCGGCGCTGGAAAATCCACTTTTCTTAGATGCATTAACCTGCTCGAAACTCCAACAACCGGCGTGTTGTCAATTGGCGATTTTCGAATCGAGATTGGTGAGGGCCATAGGAGAGCCAGCAAAAAAGAGCTTTCCACCCTGCGCCGAAATGCTGGGATGGTGTTCCAGTCCTTCAACCTATTTCCGCACCTCACGGTTCTTGAAAATATTTCCCTGGCTCAGCGCAGAGTCTTAGGTCGAGACAAGGACGAGGCAAGAGCCAGGTCGATGGAGCTTTTGCACCGAGTTGGCCTGAAGGACAAGGCTGATCAATACCCGGGCAGGTGTTCCGGTGGTCAGCAGCAGAGAGTTGCGATCGCGCGCTCGCTCTCGCTGGACCCGATGGTGATGCTTTTTGACGAACCAACCTCAGCACTGGATCCAGAGGTGGGTGCAGAAATTCTTGCGGTCATGCGCGAACTAGCAGATTACGGAATGACCATGATGGTAGTAACTCACGAGATGGGCTTCGCCAAAGAAGTTGGTGACCGCGTCTACGTGATGGTCGACGGTCGCATTGTTGAAAGCGGTCCACCAGCGCAGGTTATGAGTGAGCCTGAGCACCCACGCACTAAGCAGTTCCTCGGTGCGGTTTTGGGTCGCTGATGATCGGCTACATTCTTCAGGGCATGATTTGGACAGTGTTTATAACCTTGTCCAGCTTTGCCATTGGCGCGGTTATAGGGGTTGCGGTGGCGGGAGCCAGAACCGCACCTCTAATAATCGTGCGAGGAATTGGCCGCACTTGGGTAGAAATAATTCGAAGCGTGCCGCCACTGGTGTGGCTATTTGTGGTCTTTTTTGGCCTTGCCGAAGTAGGGCTAAGGCTCACACCACTGCAGGCGGCAATCTTCACCTTCGGGATAATTGCGTCTGTCTATTTGGGCGAAATTTATCGAGGAGGGCTTGCAACTCTTGATCGCGGTCAGATAGAGGCCTCCAGAGCTCTGGGGCTTGGAAGCTTTGATTTGCTAACCAAAATTATTGCTCCGCAGATTTTTAGAACCGTAAGCCCGTCCATGGTGACCTACGGAATGGGCTTGATGAAAGATTCCGCTCTGGCCTCAACCATCGGTGTTGTCGAAATGACCTTCAGGGCTAACCAGCAGGCTCAAAGCACTGGGCAAGGGCTAGCCGCATTCGCCATTGTCGGCGCCGCTTATCTACTGCTGAGCATCCCACTGGGTGCATGGGCCAGGAGAGCCGACACCAAGAGTCGACTGAAATACGTGGTGAACTAATGGATATACAAACCTGGTTCGGTTACGTAATCGAATTACTTCCTGGCCTTGTTAAAGCAATGCAGCTGACAGGAATGTCATTGGCTTTGGGTTTCCCCCTGGCTTTAGTGTTTGCATTGCTGATCGACATTGCACCAAAGCCACTGAACTGGATAGTTATCGGTGTTGTCGAGGTTGGTCGCGGTGTTCCACTTTTGGTTCTTCTCTACATTTTCTACCAGGGTCTGCCGCAGATCGACATAGTGCCATCCGCGATGGTCGCAGCGGTGTCTGCCTTCACTTGGTCAACGGCCTCTTATGCCACCGAAACTATTCGCTCAAGTATTCAGAGCGTTCCCAGGGGTCAGTTAGAAGCGGCCAGCGCTGCTGGGCTAAGTGGTGTCGATAGCTTCCGCTTTGTGATCATGCCTCAGGCTGCCCGAATTGCAATTCCGCCACTGATGGGATTGGCAATAATCATGTTCCAGTTGTCCTCACTGGCCTATGTGATAACCATCAGCGAGGTAATGCAGTCTGCTTACTTCCTCGGAACCAAAACCTTCAACTACCTGCCGGTTTTCTTGGCAGCCGCCGCGGTCTACGCATCGATAACAATCCCAGCTTCGGCCTTGGTCACATCCATAGAAAGACGCCTAGCAAAACATGTCTGAGGCGACCAACACCGGATTCAATCGGAACAATCCGATTGACAAACAACGCAACGAAAGGATACACATGCCAAAGCATGCCAGCAGACTTGTTCTGCTTCTAGCTGTCTCTTCATTCGTCTTGACGGGGTGCGCCACTGAAGCCGCTCCCGAGGCGACCACCGAAGCTGCAGCAACAGCTACCGAAGAAGCAACAACCGAAGAGTGTGTGCCTGCACACCCTGGCCTCACCACTGTCGAGGCCGGGTTCCTAACGGTCGCCGCATACGAGTACCCACCGTTCTCTGCAATTGACGGCGAGTCTCTTAGCGGCGCCGAAGGTGAAATCCTTCACGCCATCGCAGAGCTTGAGTGCCTAGATGTAATGGTGCAGCCTGGAACCGGTGCAGCAATGATTCCTGCAATCGAATCTGGTCGTGCAGACACAACCCTGGGTAGCTGGTACCGCACAGCCGCCCGTGCGGAAATTGTTTTGTTGAGCAACCCGGTCATCATCGACCAGTTGACACTCATCTCCGTAAGTGGCGTTGACTCTGTTCAGGGTCTAATCGGAAACAAGGTTGGTTCAACTCTTGGATTCCTTTGGAACGAAGACCTGGAGAACATCCTTGGAGACGACTTGAGCCTCTACGAGACCACTCAGGCGCTTTATGCTGACCTTGCAAGCGGTCGCATCAGCGTCGTTGTAGATACCTTCCCATCCGGACAGGCCGCATTGAAGAGCACACCTGTTGAGGGTGCCGTATTCAATGTTCCAGCTCCAGATGACCGCGTCGTCTCAACCACCAAGCCAGGGCAGACTAACTTCCCTGTGAACCTAAACAACCCTGGACTACAGGAAGCCATAAACGACAACCTAGACACACTACGTGAGTCTGGCGTTTTGGCCGAAATGGCTGAAAAGTGGGGCTTCTCACCAACAGCTGTAGCCGAAACCGTACCGAACCTTCTATAGGTTGCTAAGCCCTAAAGCCCCGGGGGTTACTCCGGGGCTTTAGGCATGCCCTGACACAAAACTGTGCCACGTGATAACTGAAGTAAGTCTTGGCTCCGTTATCTATTCAACCTAGGTATTAGCTGTCGACATCGCTCAGTAATTAGGCAGAATGTGACAAGACAGGACCTGAC
>NZ_JBASXC010000067.1:0-6574 GCF_049276775.1 Rhodoluna sp. | reverse complement strand
CTGCTGTCCAGATTCTCCCAAGTCTCCAAGCAGCAGGAGGTCAAGTTCTAGACCAAAAAAGACCATCACAACCGAAGCGTCGTTGGAGTCTTTCGCTTCGGTAGCTTCTTTGCTGGGTCCTAGAATTTTCCAGGAATAGTCACCCAGCACTCCCGACATGGAGGGGTTGGCAATTAAGACCGAGACTCCCGCCTCATCGAGCTGCTTAAGAGATACCGCAGTTGCGGGGCGATCGTCTGGAAATCCAGAGATTATGGCTGTGGAAACCTCTCTTCGGTTTATCGCGCCCGCTAGTCCACCAACGTGATCGAAGTCGAAGTGAGTCAAAACAAGTAGATCAATTCTTCGGATAGCTAGCTCTCGCAGACACTCGTCGACAAGTTCTTCGTCTGCCCCTACATCAATCAGGGCTGTTCGACCCCTTGACTGAATCACCAGAGCATCACCTTGCCCCACGTCACAGGCAACAACCTGCCATTGCTTGATGGGCCAAGACTTTGGAAGAATCTCCGAAGCTGCCGGGACGGAGATTGTTGTGACTGCTATAACAACGACAGCTCCGACCCCCAGCTGCCTAAGCGGCAACTGCCCAGCTCTAAGCCAGGCACCAACAGCCAAAATTAGCAGCGTGCTTAATAGTGTCGCCGGAAGGCCAGTTGCCCACGGAAAGTACGCCACTGGTAGATCGGCAAAAATAATTGCGACCATTTCTATGACCCAGGTACCCAGCGAGGCCAAAAATGAAATGAATCCGGCCAGCCAAGGGGCAATTGGGCTCACCAGAAGCGCAATCATTCCAAGTACAGTCACGGGTGCGACCATGGGTCCAGCCAGTAGGTTCGCAATTACCGAGTAGGTGGCTAGACCGGGTTGAAGCTGCATCAGAAGAGGAAGGCAGAAAAGCTGTGCCGATATCGTCACTGATAAACCGAGAGCCAACGGCATCGGCATCCGATTACCCAAGCGCTCGGCGATTGCAGGGGCAAGCAACAATATTCCGGCAGTTGCGAGAACCGACAAACCAAAACCAAATTCGATCGCTAGCCAGGGGTCTGCAATTAGTAGCACCAGAGTTGCCAGGGCAAGCGCGTTCAGTGCCCAAGTTCTTCGGCCAAGAGCAATCATTAAGATCACACTGGCTGCCATCACTCCCGCACGAAGGACACTCGGGTCTGGGCCAATTAGGAGCACATAAAGAAGAAGCGCAGTGAGTGAAATAACGGTTCTGCCGGCCATTCCAAATCTCAGTCCAACTGCAACGAGGTAAACCATCCCAACGACAATTGCGCAATTGGAGCCCGAGACCGCCACCAAGTGGGTAAGCGAAACAATACGCATTTTCTCCTCGAGTTCTTCACTGAGGTCAGAAATTTCACCGATTGCCAGTCCAGCAACCAATGTCTTAGAGTCCGGGGTCACCCCCGCGATGCTTGCAACGTAGTTGGCCCGAAGATTATTTAGGAAGCCTTGAGCAGTTGCTGGGTCAGATATGACTGCGAAATCGGAGCTTGGCTTTAGCAGGAAAGCGTCTCTTGAGTTTCTTCCGGCGGGCTCCAGCTGACCCTTGAGCTTCACTCTGACACCTCGAGTGAGCTCTTGCTCGTCAAAAATTAGGTAGCCTCTTCCTGATGCCGGTTCATCATCGATGGATTTTAGAGATACCGCAACCCCGTAGACCGGTGAGCGATCGAAGTTTTGAAAAATAACTTTAGGTCGATTTAGGATTTCCAATTCCAGTAAAGCCTTGGTCTCAGCGGCGGCAGCCTTGACAAGCCAAACCGGCTTGGTGACTTCGGTCTGAATCCAAAGTGAGACGCCACCAAGCAGCAATGCTGCTCCAAGCAGTGACGCGAGGGCTCTTCTTGTTTGGTTAGCACCCATGCCGACAGCAAAAATGATGGCTCCTGAAACTACAGGAATCCAAACTGGAAGAAAATCTAGAGCTGTAAAGGCAGCAAGTACCGCCCAGACACCGAGAGCTGCGATACCAATCGTCACAGTGTGATGAGATCAATAAAGCCAGCCAGGATTGAATCTCCAACGCCGCTTACCTTCAGTAGATCTTTTTTAGTCTTAAAACCGCCATTGGCCTCTCGCCAGGCGATAATTCTCGCTGCAAGAGCTGGCCCTATTCCTGGAAGCTCTTCAAGCTGCCTATCTCCCGCTCGATTAATGCTGATCAATCCCCCAGCGGATGCCGATCCTTCCGAACCCTGCTCACCTACCTTGAAAACAATCACCTGCTCACCGTCGGAAAGCTCTCTCGCAAGATTCACACTTGAATTATCAGCGTCGTTGGTTAGACCCCCGGCTGCGAAGACCGCATCCACGAGCCTCGCCCCTAGAGGTAGCTGGTACATACCGGGCGCCTTCACCTCGCCTACGATGTGCACAAACAAAAACTGTTCACCTGCTTCGCCGGCGAGAGCATTTTCGTTGATTGCAAATTCGCCGGCTGGAACCTCCGGTCGATTGACTGCCACCAGTACCAGAGACACGACTGCGACTATCGCCGCTAGCGCAATGAGGAGTTGCTTGGAAACCTTTTGATCTCCAGAGAGCGCAGAAATTAGCTGCTGTTTGAGCCAGTCCATAGCCCCAAAGATAAGCAGTCAAGCTGGCGACAAAACAGCCCGCTCAACAATCTGTGTAAAAGTTTGAGGATTTAGGACGTTGCGATATTTACAAGCTTTGGGGCACGAATGATTACGTTCTTAATCTGCTTACCTTCTATCGCCTTCTGAACGTTTTCTGAGGCCATCGCAAGAGCCTCGAGCTCAGATTCTGAAATCGAGGATGAGACCTCAAACTTATCGCGAAGCTTTCCATCCACCTGAACTACCGCCGTCAAAGAATCCTGGACCAGTAGCGCTGGGATTGCCTCCGAGAAACCCGCTAGGGCAACTGCCGGCTGGTGACCAAGAAGTTGCCACATGTCCTCCGCGGTGTAAGGGGCAAACAAGCTCAAGGCTTTAGCAACCGCCTCGGCTGCTTCTCTCACCGCCGGATCTGATCCGCCAGGTGTTCCATCAATTGCCTTACGGAGCGCGTTTACTAGCTCCATGATCTTCGCAACGCCAACGTTGAACTTGAAAGACTCGATCTGCTCTGGAAATTCCTTCAGGAATAAATGGGTTGCACGGCGAAGTTCGTTGTTTCCGGTTGCAAAATCTACTCCAGGGGCGCTTGTAACATCGTTGGCGCATCTCCAGGCTCTGGCCAAAAACTTCGCGCTTGCTGCAGGGGAAACATCTGCCCAGTCGATGTCGTCCTCGGGAGGACCGGCGAAAGCCATGGTCAGACGTACTGCGTCGACGCCGTGCTCATCCAACTGCTCAGATAACCTAACGAGGTTGCCCCGAGATTTACTCATTGCCGAACCGTTCATCAGAACCATTCCCTGGTTAAGCAACCTAGTGAAGGGCTCTTCGAATTCAATGTGTCCCATATCGTGCAGCACCTTTGTGAAAAAACGAGCGTAGAGCAGGTGCAAGATGGCGTGTGTCACACCGCCTACGTACTGATCAACCGGTGCCCATTTTTTGGCTTCATCTTTCGGAAACGCCTCGGTGTCTGAATTTGGAGACAAGAACCTTAGGAAGTACCAGGAGGAGTCAACAAAAGTATCCATGGTGTCGGTATCGCGCTTGGCAGCCCCACCACATTTAGGACAAGAAACGTTCACCCAGTCTGTGGCACCCCCCAAGGGAGAAGTTCCCTTCGGAGACAGATCTAGGCCCTTAGCGTCAGGAAGACGAATTGGCAGCTCACTTGCCGGTACCGGAACTTCACCGCACTTTTCACAGTGCACAATCGGAATCGGAGTTCCCCAGTAGCGTTGACGAGAAATCAGCCAGTCACGCAGTCTAAAGTTCTTGGCTTTTTTGCCAAGACCGTTAGCAGCCAGCACCTCGGTGATTTTTTCGATAGCTTCGGCTTTCTTCAATCCGTTTAGTTCACCGGAGTTCACCAACGTCCCGTCACCGGTTGTTGCAACACCTGAAACGGCTGGATCTTCTTCGCCGGTGTCAACGACAAGTCGCACCGGAAGATTATTCTGGCGAGCAAAATCAAGGTCGCGCTGGTCGTGAGCGGGAACCGCCATAATGGCACCGGTACCGTAATCAGCCAAAACATAATCAGCAGCCCAGATCGGCAGCTTCTCACCGTTTACGGGGTTTATCGCAAAGCGACCAAGATCAATTCCACGCTTGGGGCGATCGGTTGCAAGTCTGTCAATGTCCTTGGTGTTTTTGGTCTCTTCCAGAAAGTCCTGGAACTTCATTCTTGTTTCGGCAGCTGCCTTCGAAGCTAGCTCGGCAGCTAAATCAGAATCTGCTGCAACAACCATGAAGGTTGCCCCAAATAGGGTGTCCGGTCGGGTTGTGTAAACCTCAATCGGGGTTTTTCTCCCCTCGATTTCAAACTTAACCTCGGCACCAAAGGATCTTCCAATCCAGTTACGCTGCATGGTAAGCACCTTGGCAGGCCAGGCTCCCTCGAGTGTGTCTAGGTCGTCAAGCAGCCTGTCGGCGTAGTCGGTGACTTTGAAATACCACTGGGTAAGAGATTTTTTTGTGACCGCTGTGTCGCATCTTTCGCAAAGACCCTGAACGACCTGCTCGTTAGCAAGCACCGTTTGACAAGACGGACACCAGTTAACGTTTGAGTTTTTACGGTAAGCAAGACCCTTGTTATAAAACTCAAGGAATAACCACTGGTTCCACTGGTAGTACTCGGGGTCTGAAGTAATAAGTACCCGGTCCCAGTCAAAGCTGCAGGCGTAGCGCCTCATTGAAGCCTTTTGCTGGGCGATGTTGTCGTAGGTCCAACCTCTAGGGTCCAGGCCACGCTTGATTGCGGCGTTTTCTGCTGGAAGACCGAATGAGTCCCACCCAATCGGATGCATAACGTTGAAACCTTTTTGCACCCAGTACCTGGCGATGACATCGCCGAGGGCATAGGCCTCGGCGTGACCCATGTGTAGATCGCCCGAGGGATAAGGAAACATATCCAGCACGTACTTCGTGGGTCTTTTATCCTCAGGGTTGCCCGAGTCAAAAGGCTTTAGCTCATCCCAAACTGGGAGCCACTTTTCCGTTAACGCCTTAGCGTCAAACTGAACTGGCTCGGTGGACAAGGTAAAGCTCCTAATTAATTTTGAATGGTTCCCTTCAGAAGGTTACCAATGCCAAGCTGACTTACTTAGCGTTTTGAGGGTGGCCAATAGGTTATGGCAGCTGTAAGAAGGGCCCAACCGAGTGGAATCATGCCTAAACGGTCGGAGCCTTGCCAGGCAATCAGAGACAAGATGCTCAGTGCAAGAGCTGCCCCTAGCGGCCAATACTTTGAAAGCTTGTTTTTCCTCGCGAATATCGCGAGAACGACCGAGCCAGCTCCAAGGATAACTAAGCCGATAAATATTCCTCCGATTAGAAGCGCTAAATCTTCCATCTGGCTAACCCCCAAGTGCCCTAAGTAGAGCTTTGGATTTGAGCATGGTCTCCTCGAACTCACTTTCCGGGTCGGAGTCAATTGTGATTCCACCGCCGACTCCAAGCGTCGCCGACTTTCCTTCAAAGACCAGAGTTCTGATTGTCATTCCAAAATCAGCCGATCCGTCGAAGCCCAGATACCCGAAGGCGCCCGAGTAAATATCTCTTGGGAACTGCTCAAGTTCCTTTAGTATTTCAACCGCTCTAATCTTTGGGGCACCGGTCATAGAACCGGCGGGAAAGCAAGCCGCCAGAGCACTGGTTGCACTCTGGCCCTTTTTGAGCTGGCCCGTCAGCGTACTAACCAGCTGATGGACGGTTGCGTAGCTTTCAACCTCGAAGAGTTTTTCCACCATGATCGATTCCATCTCACAGACTCGACCAAAATCATTTCGCATCAAATCCACAATCATAAGATTCTCCGCGCGCTCTTTCTCGTTATTGGCAAGCTCCGATGCAATCAGGGCATCTTCGCCCTGATCTTGAGACCTGGGCCTAGTTCCCTTGATTGGCTTGGACGAGATTTTTCCAGTTGAAGAGACTTTTATGAACCTCTCGGGAGATGAGCTAACTAACTCGAGCCCTCCAAGTTTTAGATAGCCACCGTAGGGAGCTGGGTTTGATTCTTTGAGTGAGAGGTAGGTTTTTAGCGCATTGGCGTCGTGCTCTATAAAGATCTGATTGGTTAGACACAGCTGAAAGACATCGCCCCGGGCGATGTGGTCCTTAGCTTTCTTGATTAGATCTAAGTAGCTGTCTTTTTCGTGCCGAAGTTTTGTTGAAATTAACTTTGGTTCTTTGGTGGCCTGAAGAAAAGAAGATGCCTCGCCGCCAATAAGGGTTAGGCGCAATAGTGCTGCCCGATACCAATTTTGAAACTCTTCTGTGGTTTCAAATAGGCCGATGAAATACATAGTTTTACTGCTGTGATCAAAAACCATGGCCCGATCGACCGTCATGAACTGAGACTTTGCGTGAACACCCGCAGCTGCTCCACTAGATTGATCACCCCCTAATTCGTAGCCCAAGTAGCCAACAAGTCCCGGTCTAAAGCTGAATGGGATGTCGTCTTCCGGGAC
>NZ_JBASXC010000066.1:0-7430 GCF_049276775.1 Rhodoluna sp. | reverse complement strand
AAAGAAAAAGGAAAATAAGGCAAATGAACAAACGCATCGGTATCGCTGTTCTTGGTTTGGGCTGGATGGGAGAGGCTCACTCTCGCTCGGTACTTCGAATGCCCTCACTTTTCCCAAAACGTTCCTTTGACCCAAAGCTGGTAGTTTGCGCGGACACCGAGCCTGCCAGAAGAGATCGAGCGGTATCTGATTTTGGCTTTGAAAGAGCGGTTGAAGACTGGCGCGAGGCAATTAACTCGGACGACGTCGATGCCGTCTGGGTCACCGCTCCAAACATGCTGCACGTTCCAATGATTGAGGCGGCTTGCGCCGCCGGCAAGGCCGTCTTCAGCGAAAAGCCAATCGGCGGAAAGCCCGAGCAAACCGTCGCCGCTCTGCAGGCTGCCAAAAAAGCCGGTGTTGCAACCGGTGTTGGCTACAACTACATTTGGGCACCGCTTGTAATTCACGCCAAGAACCTCATCGACTCTGGAGCTATCGGAGAAATCACGCACTACCGAGGCAGGTTCTTGTCGATGTATGGAAGCGACGAGATGGGACTTTTGACTTGGCGCTTTTTGATGGACCAGGCCGGCTACGGTGTCACAAGCGATATCCTCTCTCACTCGGTATCGATGGCTCAGTACCTAGTTGGCGATATCACCGAGGTAATAGGTATGAAAAACACCACCATTCCTCTAAGGCCACTCCCAACCGGGGCCGCTAGCCACTACGGCCGCGGCAAACCAGAAGATCCAAAGGGCGAAGTTGAAAACGAGGACTTTGCCTCGATGCTCTGCACGTTCAAAAACGGTGCCACCGGAACCTTCGAGGTGTCTCGAACCATGGTCGGACCCGAGAGTCAAAACGCCTTCGAGGTCTACGGAACCAAGGGAGCAATCTCCTGGAATCTAGAAAAGCTCAACGAGTTGCAGTATTACGAGCTCACCGACGATAATAGCTCGGGATACAAAACCATCTACGGGGGCGACCGGTTCCCATTCCACGGCAACTTTGTTCCAGGTCAGGCCAACTCAATTGGCCTGGAGGACTTTATTACCATCGAGGACTACTCGTTCCTGGAGTCACTGGCAACTGGAACCAAGTTCTCACCGAGCTTCAAAGAAGCCGTTGATGTTGTTAGTGTCCAGCAGGCCCTTATAAACTCTTGGGATTCCAAGGCCTGGGAGAAAGTCACCGACTTAGGAGGCGGCAACTGATGGCAATCAAAACTTTAAAGATCACAACAGCCGAGGCAATCGTTCGATACCTGATCGCTCAGCGCATCGTGGTCGACGGTAAAGAGGTTCCACTTTTCCCGGGGGTAATGGGAATCTTTGGCCACGGAAACGTGACAAGCCTCGGTCACTCGCTCGAAATGCACAGGGAAGCTCTTCCGGTTTGGCGTGGCCAAAATGAGCAAGGTATGGGCCTGGCTGCAGCGGCTTTTGCCAAAGCCAAGCGCCGCCAGCAAATCATGGTTGCAACTTCTTCGATTGGCCCGGGAGCTACCAACATGGTGACCGCGGCCGGAGTTGCAATGTCCAACCGGTTGCCGGTTTTGTTTATCGCGGGAGATACCTTTACCTCCCGCCTACCGGACCCGGTATTGCAGCAGGTGGAACACTTTGGCGTTCCATCGATTACCGTGAACGATTCGTTTCGCTCCGTTTCCAGATACTGGGACCGAATCATCCACCCAGCCCAGGTGCTATCCTCGTTGCCGCAGGCGGTAGCGACAATGCTCGATCCAGCCGACTGCGGCCCAGCCTTTATTGGTTTACCTCAGGATGTTGCAGCCGAGGCTTATGACTTCCCGGAGTCATTTTTTGAAACCCGGGTTCGTGAAATTGCCAGACCGCGGCCCGACCTTGGCCAGCTGGCTAGGGCGGTTGCCCAAATCAAGGCCTCCAAAAAGCCGGTGATTATCGCAGGCGGAGGAGTTCACTACTCACTCGCCGAAAAAGAACTCGCTGATTTTGCCGAAAGCTTTGGAATTCCGGTTGTCGAAACCGTGGCTGGAAAATCCTCGCTGGTTGCAAGCCACCTGGCTTACGCGGGACCACTCGGGGTAACCGGAGCAGAAGCTGCCAACAAGGTTGTCTCTCAAGCAGATCTTGTTTTGGCCGTTGGAACAAGACTCGAGGATTTCACAACCGGTTCCTGGACTCTATTTCACGAAGACGCAAAGTTTGTCGGCATAAACGCCGCTCGCTTTGATGCCGTGAAGCACCAGGCCATACCTTTGGTGTCTGACGCCAGGGAAGCTCTAACGGAGCTAAAGCGCGAGCTATCAGGTTGGAAAGCGGAGAGTTCCTGGACCAAAGAATCTAGGTCCTATAGGTCTGAGCTTCAGGCCTTTGTTGACAATCGAGTAGCCGACGATAGTGTTTGGCCACCGAGCTACGCCCAATTGGTTGGCCTAGTGCACGAGAGTGCAACGGCTGAAGACTACGTCTTGACCGCAGCGGGAGGTTTGCCGGGGGAGCTAAACATCAACTGGATGAGCAAGGCGGTTGCCTCCTTTGACTGCGAGTACGGCTTTTCCTGCATGGGGTACGAGATATCCGGTGCCTGGGGAGCTACCATGGCAAGAGAAAAAGGCGAGGTTTACTCCATGGTCGGAGACGGTTCGTATTTGATGATGAACTCCGACATCTACGGATCTCTACTCTCCGGACACAAAATGATTCTGGTGGTTTGTGACAATGAGGGCTATGCCGTCATCGAGCGCCTCCAGGTAAACCAGGGAGGCGCCTCTTATAACAACATGCTTTCCGATTCCACCGGAACCGGAAAAGATATAAGAGTGAACTTCAAAGCTCACGCTGAATCAATGGGCGCCGTCACCTTCGAGGTTTCTAGCCTTGAAGAGTTCTCCGAAGCGTTGGTCAAAGCCCGCGCCGCGGACAGAACTGCCGTTATCGTGACCAAGGTTCGAGCCAAAGACTTCACAGAAGGCGGAGCCTTCTGGCAGGTTGGGGTTCCTGAAGTCTCGGAACGAGCCGGTGTTCAGGCAGCAAGATCGAAGATGGACCAGGGACTAAAGAACCAGAGGCCGGGGGTCTAGCTAGCTTTCGCTAGTTAGGCTTTAGGCCTTTCCAAATACTGGTGAGCTCCGGAGCTTTAGGAGCCCTCTCACCAAAGAGGGCTTTGTATACCCTTCTACCTGACAGGTAGTGAGCTAGCTGGATCATGGCAGATTTGTAGCTTTTGCCCTTCAGATACTTCTTATACAGTCTTGCTGTTGCTTTTGCCCAAGGGTCACCGTGGTATCCACTGGTTAGGGCGTGGCCAACCTCGTGCAGAAGTGTTTCTTTGTCAAAGTGACAAAGAAACATGGCCTTTTGCTCATGGTCCCACCAGCCCATGGCGTGGGGAATATCACCCTTTAGGCCAAAGTGTGAATGAATCCTCACCCAAGAAACCTTCAGCTTTTCTTTCTTTGCGATCTCCTCGAGCAACAACAATGAAGGCTTCCAGAGTTTCCAGGCTCGAGAGTCAAACTTCAGCCCAGGCCTTACTTCAAAGGAAAGCTGGGTAGCCCACACCGGCAGAATTCGGTAGCGACCGGCTATCTTGAGCTCTATTAGTTGGTTGGGGTTTGACGGCATGAAACGATAGTACGCCCGGAAACTAGAGCCTCTAACCTTAGAAACCCACCCTTTTAGCAACTAGCAAAAAGTTAGGCTCTAAGCATGTTAGTTGCAGGGATAGACCTAGCTGCAGAGCCCAAGGGAACTGCTCTAGCGCTGATCGAGTTCAAAGCCAACAAAGCCGAGCTTGTGTTTCTCGAGCAAGGCTTAGACGATCAGGCCCTGATAGATAAAACAATCAAGGCCAACAAAGTCGGCATTGATTGTGCATTTGGGTGGCCCATCGAATTTGCCAAGTTCATAGCCCAAAACCAAGACCCTAAAAATAAAAACCCAATTGACGGCGGTATGGATTTTCGAAGAACTCTTTCCTTTAGGGAAACCGACCGGGTAATAAAAGAGCTAACTGGCCGCTGGCCACTATCGGTCTCAACCGACAGGTTAGGTCTCACCGCGATGAGATGTGCAGGGCTACTGTCCAGATACCAGCAAGCCGGTACCGAAGTAGACCGCTCAGGAGCTGGCAAGCTTGCCGAGGTATACCCCGGAGCAACACTTAGAACCTGGTCCTTTGACACCACCAACTACCGAGTCAATAAAGAGGTACGGGCAAAGCTAATAAAAGAGCTAAACCGACAAGCCCCTTGGTTGGAACTTGGTGCTAATCAAGCGCTGATGATTGAATCAGGAGATGCCTTTGATGCCGTGATTGCAGCCCTAGCTGCAAGAGCAATACATCAGGGCAACTACCACAAACCAACTACCGACCAGCAGGCAAGAGCTCTAGTCGAGGGTTGGATCTGCCTTCCAACTGAAGAGCTAACAAACCTCGCCTAGAGCTTGAAGCTTTAGATCAAATTTGTAATTCGTTTTGTAATTCAAGCCTTGAAATTCCAAGACTGTAGTTTGCTCAAGGCAATGCGGAAGATTTGGCTTTGGAGCCCAATACCAAGGTCTCAGGGATGCTGTCTTGGCTTGCCCCGAGCTTATAGAGCTTGAGCTTTATCTTCACATCACGCTTTTTGACTCCACGCTTCACCAGATACTTCTTTAACGCTTTGGCCTGAGCCATGGCCAGAGCTCTGGCTTGCTTTTTTGTCACCCCCACAGATCGCGCAAAACCTGCAACAACCTCAAAGCTCCCCCCTGCTCCAACCTCGCCGATAAGGGTCCGAAGAACCTTTTTCTGTTGCTTGGCTAAGAAGGCAGAATCGAGGGAGAAAGATTTGGTGATGCTGGGGGTTGGAATGGCAGCCGGGGGAGTAGGAGCCGGAGCCGGGGAATAGCTAACCGGCGCCGGATCAGGAGTTGGGTCTGGCTCTGGATCCGGTGTGACAATCGTTCCACCTGTTGCAATCATCAAACCCTTCCAGGTGTCACCAACAGATCCAAAGCCTGTTGCGCCATCTTCAAGGTAGAGCTTGGGACTAGCCCCGATCCTGGTGAAGGCATCCTCTGAGACAGCGCTTGGCGCTGTCATACCTCGAAAGGTCACGCTGGTAAGAGCGGAGCTATCGGCGAATGCTTGAGTGCCAATGGTTGTCACCCCAGAAGGAATTGTGAAGGAGGTGATTCCGGTGGCTGCAAAGGCTTGAGCGCGGATCGTAGTCAGAGATGAATCGGAAGCAAAGGTCACGGTTGTAAGGAAAGACGCAGATTCAAAAGCACTGAGATCGATTGTTGTGACATTAGAGGGGATTACAGCCTCCCCTTCACAATTCAAGTTTGAGGCAACTGCGGTTCCAGAGACCGTGAAGAGTCCACCGAGCGAACACGCAGTGTTCGCGGCGTAAGCCGGGGTCAAACTAACCCCGGCAAGCAATACTGCTGAAGATAAAGCAACTAAATAGGTATGTTTCAATTTGTCCTCCTCTACTAGCCATTTAGCTATCGAGAGGAAGGACCCTTGAGGTGGGCACCCCAGACGATTAGGTAAAAAGCTAGCAAAGGATCAAACATACGTAAAGAGCTCTTTTCCTTGAGGTTTTAGGTCCTAAAGGGTCTGGCTGTGGTTGACTCGAAGGTATGGCCAAGCACTTACCAGCCCGAATCCTTGCTTTAGCAAGCTTTGGCTTCGTGCTGGTGATGAACGCTGTGGCAACAGCCCTTCCCTTGAGTGGGCTATCGGTTGGCCAAGTATCAGATAAATACACCACCTTATTTGCACCGATTGATTTCACCTTCGGGATCTGGGGCCTTATCTACCTAGGCCTCACTGTCTATACTTTCACCCAGTTATTTCAAGACAACGAGATAATCCAAAAGATCACCCCCTGGTTCATTGCCGCCAACGTATTCAACGGATCCTGGATCATTGCCTGGCGCCTGGAGCTGATTGGCCTAGCAGCCCTTATCTTGATAGGGCTGCTTGTATGTCTCTTTATGATCAACCAGGCAACAACCAGAAAGCGCAGCACCATCGAGCAAACACTCTTCGTTCGGCTCCCATTCGCCATTTACTTCGGCTGGGTCACGGTTGCAACAGTCGCCAACATCAGCTCATTTTTTGTCCAACTCGGATACCAAGACGGCTTTCTTGGGCTATCGGCTGAAAGCATCACTGTAGCGATACTGATCGTTGCAACCCTGATTGGAACAGCAACAGCGCTTGTGAACTCTTCCCCTGCATACTCTCTTGTACTGGTGTGGGCTTTTTATGGAATCTACTCAAGACACACATCAGAATTTGAATGGAACTTCCAATACCCAAGCATCATCCTTTCAACCCAGGTGTTGATGGCTGTGTTGGTGTTGGTGAGCGTTGGGGCTTTGGTTAGGTGGTTGAGGCAGCCAGTGAAAGAAGAAGTTGCTAGCTCCTGATTACCTTGCACCGCGAGCTTCCTTGAAGCTGTTTGCGGAGATAAAGTAGGGTAATCCCATGAAGAGATGGCTCCCGCTTCTACTCACAATCCCTCTTGTGATCTCGGGATGCACTCCGATTGCTTCAACTAACAACTCCTCAGAGATTCAGTCGCAATCATCCGACCAACCCGAAGCCTCTTCTGAACCCCAAGAGGAGTCTGTTGAATCAATTAACTCCTCCGAAGAAGAGCCAACCACCAGCCAAGCAGAGCCAAGCGAACCGGTGAAGCTCTGGAGTCAGACCCAATCGCCACAACCAGCTGCTTTTTGTAAAGTTCCAGACCAAAGACCTGTTGCCTATCAAGGCGAGGCAAGGGGTCATACCGTCAATGGAATCCCCTGGGGAGGCCCCTCCGGCTTCCCGCTCGTCGAGCAAACTGTCCCAACCAAGGGAGAGCTCAACTGGCTGTTTGTCATGGTTGCCTTTGAAGATACGCCGAAGTACGTGAAGCAACCAGCCGATTACCTAGAACCACAGATCAAAAAACTCGAACAGTGGGCGAAGTTTTGGTCTCAGGGGAAACTTACGTTCAACGTCAGCTACGTGGACTACTGGGTCGAGCTACCGGTCAAAGCCCTCGATAGACCCAAGGACGACGGGGAGCTAGCTAACCTGATTTTGGCTGGCATGCCAGAAGGTATGCGCCCGGATAACTTCGATGCAACCTTCGTGCAGTGGGCCGATCTATACAAGGCTCCAGGGGTAGAACAAAAAGACCGCAGAAACGAAATTCGTTTCACACTGCGCATGGGAAGCAACGAAAAAAGCTACCAGGGAAATCCCGAAGCTTTGTTCTGGGCACCGGGGTATTACCACTCCAGTGACCAGAAACAACCACTTTCGTTAAAGAGAAAGTACGCCTACGGTCACTGGCTCCACGAGATCCTGCACGAGATGGGTCTAAACCTCCACGCCCCCGGAAACGGTTGGGCAACCGGGGTTGGACAAACCCTTTACCCCAACCAACGCGGCTTTTCTGCTGCTGTGAACTC